>NZ_JBFTLQ010000018.1:0-102764 GCF_056396525.1 Cupriavidus sp. 05T41 | reverse complement strand
CCTTGGCACACTCCATGCGTTTGTACCTCCCGAGCGCAGAAACACTGCTCAAACCAACCGAACCCAAAGTTCAATCGCTCCCAAGGAGAACTGCCATGACTACCACCCTCGCCATCAAGGACCTGTCCGTCACCGAAGAACTCGACGCCGGCGCCATGAGCACCGTGCGCGGCGGCACCGGCTTCGTGCCCTTCGTGCCGGTGTTCAGCTCGGTCAAGCTCGACTCGACCTTCAACGCCTCGCAACTGATCGGCCAGACCCAGAACGTCGTCAACATGAATGGCAACAACGCAGCCTTCGTCGACGACATCAAGTCGCATGTCAACTCGACCCAGAACGCCCAGAACAACATCTACCGCTAAGCCGCCGGCCCCGCCGAGCGCGCCAACCGAATTCGCACATCACTGAGTACCGGAGAACTGCCATGACTACCATCGCCATCAAAGACCTGTCCGTCACCGAAGAACTCGACGCCGGCGCCATGCGCGCCGTGCGCGGCGGCTTCGTGCCCTTCATGCCCGTGTTCAGCGCGGTCAAGGTCGACTCGACCTTCAACGCCTCGCAGCTGATCGGCCAGACCCAGAATGTGGTCAACATGAACGGCAACAACGCTGCCTTCGTGGACGACATCAAGTCGCATGTCAACTCGACCCAGAACGCCCAGAACAACATCTATCGTTGAACGGCCCGGCTCGCGGAGGCGGCCTTGCCACCTCCGCAGCCAGCCAAGCCATTCAACCGCATCTGACCGTCAGGGACTGGGCCCGGCGGCCAACGTCAATGTCAACGTCAACCAGAACATCCTCCAGCTGCAGAGCGTCAACGTGAACACGCTCAACAACGTCGGCGTGATCGGCTCCGGCCTCGGGCTGGCGATCGATGTCAATCCTTCGCAATGGGCGGCCACCCACGCCAAGGTCTGAACGACACGCGCCGCGCCCCGTGGAAGCCCGCTGGCTTCCACGGTAATTCGCTCATGGCTACGCAGGAAACGGGGCAACCCTGGTTTCGCGAAGCGAAGCAACGGTCGGATTCGCCGATGGCAAGGTACCCCGGGACGATCCCTTTCCTGCGCGGGCTATCAGTGCTCGTGGGGTTTGGATGGCTTTAGCTCCGGGACGGTAACGGCGACAGTTTCGCTGGTAATGATCTTGTGAACCGGATCGGACAGCTCGAGCAGGATCTTGTGCGCGCCGGGTTTCAATCCAACCAGGATGATCGGATCCTCGCTTGTGTGGGCCCAGGTTCCGTGCCAATCATCGACCGTCACGTGAAGGTGGCCGAGATGCGGCGATACCTCAACGGCGTTCTTGCCGAATACCGGCATGATTCGCATGTTCTCGGTCCGGTACTGAATGATGACGACCCCGCGAGCCAATGCCTCGGCTAGCGGCGGATACGCAATGAGTTTTGGCGCCGGCTCCGATTCCACGGGAATCACAGCCGGCGGACGGCCTTCCGCGGTCTTGGCCGGCTCCGCGGCATGGGCAGCATTGGCGAGGACGCTGATCGAGAGAGCGAGCGTGGCCGCGAAAAGAGCGTTTGAGCGCTTCATGGGGAACTCCTGGGTTGCGAACGGAAAAAGCGCCAGACCAATCGACTGGAATTGATCGCGGCAATGTTGGTCACAGTCGGCGCGCAGCGGAGGATCGCATTGATGCTGCTCGCTGCCGGGCTACCGGACGCATTTGACGCGACGGATGTATCCCGCCTGTAGCGCGCGAGGGGCGTCGACGTAAGGGCATGTGTCGCCACCGCGGGGAGATACACACCGATACGAAAATCCTGCTTCAGGGGCCAGCACGTTCCTTGAGCGGATCCAGTGTTTTCCCTTGTTGCCGCAAGGAGAGGATTCCCGCTATCCCTGACGGTTAGTTCGTCAAATCAGTGGGTCGATAGCCGGCCACCACCTTGGCCTTGCCAACGGTGTAGCCGGCCGCTGCGGCAGCCTTCTTGACCGTTCCCGTATTGCCCGTTGCGGTGAGCGTCGGGTTGTACTGGTCGTAGGCGGCCGTGACGCCGAAAGGACCCGCACTGTAGGCCAGGCCGGCGCCATGGCCGGAATCGCGCCGGAACTGTCCCGGAACTGTCCCGGAACTTCGCCACCCCCCTGGCACGCGCGAGAAACTACTGCGGCGTGTAGGGCGTGCCAAGCGCCTTCAGGAGTGCCTGCTGCGCGGCGACGGCCTTGTCGCTGACGGCGAATCCGTGCAGTACGCCGCTGTCATCCTGGAACACGAGCCGGCGGCCGCCGTCGACGGTTTCCTCCTTCCAGGTCCCGGCCGTGGACTGCGGAGGCCGTACCACCGAGATCGGGTAGGCCGGCGTCTTCACCATGATTGGCATGGCAGGAAAGTCAATCGGGGTGCGCGTGCCGGCGATGGTGGCAGCGATGCTGCGGGCAGCGACCAGGATCGGGCGGATGTAGGGCAACCAGCGGCCATCGGCGTACTGCGCGCAGTCGCCCATCGCGTAGACGTTGGGTGCGCTGGTCTGGCCGTGATCGTCCACGCGGATGGCGTGATCGACGGCGATGCCGGAAGCCGCCGCCAGGTCGGTGCGCGGACGCAGTCCGATGGCCGACAGCACGGCATCCACGTCCTCGTGGCTGCCATCGGCCAGCGACACGCGATAGCCATCGGCGGTGCGGTCGATGCGGCGCACGGTCGTGCCGAGTTTCCACGCGACGCCCTCGCGCGACAGCGCGCCGCGCATGCCTTCGCCCAGGGTCGCCGGTACCAGCGATGCCAATGGCTGGGGCGACGGGTCCACCATCACCGACGCGATGCCGCCATGGACAAGGTCGTTGGCGAACTCGCAACCGATCAGGCCGGCGCCCATGATCAATACGCGGCGCGCGCCGTCGATCCGCGCGCGGAATGACTGGTAGTCGTTGAAGGTGTTGACTGACATCACGTCGGCAGCGCCATCGCCTTCGATGGGCAGCCTGACAGGTATCGCGCCCAGCGCCAGCATCAGGTCGCTATAGGCGTGGGTGCCGGCGGATGTGTGCACGCAGCGGCTTGCGGTATCGATCCGTTCCACACGCGTCTGGCGGAGCAGCGTGAGATTCAGCCGCTCGATCATCGCCTCGTAGGTGCCCGTGATCAGGTCGCCGAAAGCCTTGTTCTGCGCGAACGCGTTGGAGATCATGGGTTTACTGTACGCATCGCCGCCATCTTCGGTGATCAGCAGGATCGGCCGGGTGGCGTCGAGCTTGCGATACGCGCCTGCAAATGCAAAGGCGCCATGCCCGGCGCCAATAATGATCAAAGGGTCCATGGTTTGTTCTTTAGCCAATTTCAGTCATTTCGAAGGCTTCCTTGCTGAGGCCGCATTCCGGGCAGGCCCAGTCGTCCGGCACATCGCTCCAGGGCGTGCCGGGAGCAAGCCCGTGCTCGGGGTCGCCGAGGGCCTCATCGTAGACGAGGCCACAGACGATACATTGCCAGACTTTCATGAGAGGTTCCTTCTTAAAATGAGGTGACGACGTGCCGCCCGCGCGGAGCGGCACCGTGGTGTGAAGGGAAGTCGACCGCACCGGCGGACAGGGCCGCGCTTACAGGTAGTCTTCGTCTTGCAGCAGCATGTCTTCGAAGAACGCGCCGAATCGCTTCTGCGGATCGCGTACGTGGATCTCGAGGATCCAGCGCATGGACGACGGGCTGGCTTCGAGTTCGGCCAGCGAGCCGGTGTGGATCGTGGCATGAGGGAAGTCCGACACGCGGTGACCCGGCAGGTCGAAGTTGAGCTCCCAGCCCATCGACCTGGCGATGCGGTCGGCTTCCGCATAGAGTGCCTGGCCGGTCAGGCGGTCACGCTTCCAGATATTGCGTACCTCGTGGAACAGCGCCTCGGCATCGCGCGCGCAACGCTCGTATTCCTCATGCTGACCCACCACGAACGACGCACCGCCGTCGCCTTCCCATGCATCCACGCGCGGGGCGATGTCGACGAAGAAGATGTCGTTTTCCTGCAGGATCACGCCGGGCTCGGAAGCCTGCTTCATCGGCTTGATGGTGTTGCGGCCGAAGCGGACGCGCGTGGGGTGCCAGCTGAGGGCGAGGCCGGCGTCGAGCATGACGCGCTTGGCCATTTCGACGGCATCTTCCTCGACCATGCCCGGCTTGACGCGCGAGGCGATCCTGGCGACAGCCTCGCGGGTCTTGTTGCGGGCCAGCAGCATGCCATCGACGGAAAAGGCCGGGCCGACGCGCTCGGCGAGGGATGCGGGAACTGCGCTCATTCTGTTTTCTCCAGTGGGAAGGCCGAAACGGCTTCGAACCTTGGGTGAGATTGTTCCCGCGATCACCTTGGAAGACAGCGCTGACGGACGGCCGGGAAGCGCCAATCTGCGTGGCTTTCATGCCAGCTGCGGCTGCTCATGACGGTAGTCGTGTTTTTCGTGCCAAAAGGCGTGGGATTCCGGCTATGCGCATCGTGGGCAACGACATGCGGCAGATCTTCAGGAGACGGTTCGGGGTGTCGCCGCAGCAATATCGAGCAGGAACGTCTCCACGCCGGCCGCGGCCCGGCTGTCCACGCGCGCCGAGATCGATCCGGGGACTGGCCGAAAACCACCGCCATTTGGCCGGAATCCCCCTCTGCGGCGATGCCGCCGCGCGTCCGCGATCGCCATACTCGTCCGCGATGCGCGCAACCCGGCTCGCATCCACTCATTTGGCAGACGACGTCATGTTCAAGCGATCCTCCCTGTTTATCCTCATTGTGGCGAGCCCCTTGCTGGCCTCCGCGCTGGCCAGCGCGGCTACCGCCGAGCCCGCCGAAGTCACGCCCGACGACTACTTCCATACCGGCGCAGGGGCCCGGTATCTGCGTCGCGCTGACGCAGATCTCGTGGTTCAACCCTTGCGCGGGAACATCACCGTGCTGATGGGTTCCGGCGGCAACATCACGGTCCTTTCCGGCAAGGAAGGAAAATTCCTGGTCGACGCCGGCATCAGCAAGTCGCAGGAGAAACTGCGCGCGGCGCTGTCGAAGATCAGCCCGTCACCGCCGAAGTTCGTCGTGAACACGCATTGGCACTGGGATCACACCGACGGCAATGCCGGCATGCATGAGGCGGGCGCCACCATCGTCGCGCAGGAGAACACCTTCCGGCATCTGACCGAGACCACGCATGTAAACGCGTGGAACTGGACCTTCGATCCGGTACCGGAAGCCGCCCGCCCGACGCTGCTGGTCAAGAACGAAAAGACCTTCGATTTCGGCGGTACCCGGGTCGAGGTCGAGAACTTCGGCCATGGGCATACCGACGGCGATCTGTGGGTCTACTTCCGCAAGGCGGATGTACTGGCTCTCGGCGATACCTTCTGGAACGGCTTCTACCCCTATATCGACAACGAGGATGGCGGCAGCATCGATGGCGCGATCAAGTGGGCCAACCAGGCCGTAGCCCGTACCACCGCGCGCACCATCGTCATTCCCGGTCACGGTGCGGTCGGCACGCGCACGCAACTGATCGAATTTCGCGACATGCTGGTCACGGTCCGCAACAACGTGGCCACACTGAAGCAACAGGGCAAGTCGCTCGACGAGATCATCGCCGCCAGGCCGACGGCCGCCTTCGACGCGAAATGGGGCAACTTCGTGTTCAACGGCGACCAGTTCACGAAAATGGTCTACGCCGGCCTCTAAGGGCATCCGCCGCCCCCCGCCAACGGGGGCGGCGCGATGTCCCATCATCACCCCCGCATGAAGCAGATGTTCCCGATATTGAGTTCGTGACGCGCCCGCCCGAACTGCTGACGACGCGGCAAGTCCGGGGTCTGTTCAGCTTCAGTTGCTCCGCGGATCGCCATTGCGGCAACAGCCCCTCAACAAACACTCATCAGCTCCACGGGACGGGAATCGAAAGATTGCACTTCCCCATCGCGTGGCGATCGCCGTGGGAACGGTGATGGCAGGAGCCATTGGCGCTTGTTACGAAGGAACCACAAGCGCCCTAAAGATTGGCGCGGCCTTGCCGTTGAAACCGTAAATCGGAGCAAGGCGCGCTATCTGCCCCGTCGAGCCATCGCCCACCGGGTGGGATCGATTCCCCCCCTACATTGAGAGTGAATGATGAAGCACTTGCGGGTTAGCACCAGTTTGATGGTCATACTTGGCTTATTTGTCGTCCTCATGGCGATCAACAGTCTCCTGGCTTGGCGAGGCCTGCACGACACCACCGGATCCCTCGCGCGCATGATCCATTCGACCGAGGAAATCCAGGCCGCGAACGCGGCGTTTGCCGCCACGCAGCGTGCCCGTGTCTCCCTTGCGGGCACGCAGAGCGCCGCGCGCTCGGGTCAGGAGGATGCCGCCAAGGATCTGATCAAGACGGTGGCCGCGCGGCTGGAGCAGGGGCAGCGGCAAATCGAGGTGTTCGCCGCGTCGCCCAGGGATAACCCTGAGGACGTCGAACTTGCCAAGAGGGTGGTGGCTACGTACCAGGCGCTCAATGAGAGCGTCAGGGCCGAGCAGAGCGCCGTTGTCGCGGGCGACACCGCGCTGTATGACAAACTTTCCGCGGTCCAGAGCATTGCCGCATCTCGCGCCTTCAATGCCGAGCTTGAAAAGCTCGCCAAGCGCTCGGCACTCAAGAGCGATACGGCGCAGAACGAAGCGCGCAGCACGCTGGAAACGACGCAAATGGTGCTTGCGGTCATGCTGCTGATGATGATCCTGATTGCCGTGGCCGCGCGCTGGGCGCTCGGTCATATCCTGCTGTTGCCGCTGAAGGCAATTGGCCAACGCCTGGACCGGGTGGCCGGCGGCGACCTGACGGGTAGTTTCGAACAGAACGCGGACAATGAGATCGGTGCGCTCGCCGCCGCCGGGAAGCGCATGCAGGACGGCCTCATCGAGGTGATTGGCTCTGTCCGTGCGTCCACCGAATCGGTTACGGTCGCGTCCCGACAGATCGCGGCCGGCAACGCTGATCTGTCGGCACGCACGGAACAACAAGCCAGCTCCCTCCAGGAGACGGCTTCGTCCATGGAAGAGCTCACCGCCACCGTCAGGCAGAACGCCGACAACGCTCGCCAGGCGAATCAGCTTGCGGTCTCCGCATCGGACGTCGCCGCCAAAGGCGGGGCGGTAGTGTCCGATGTGGTACAGACCATGGAGTCAATCGACGCGTCGTCAAAGAAGATTGTCGACATCATCAGCGTGATTGAAGGCATCGCGTTCCAGACAAACATCCTGGCGCTGAACGCGGCCGTGGAAGCCGCGCGCGCTGGCGAACAAGGCAAGGGCTTTGCGGTGGTGGCCGCCGAGGTCCGCAGTCTGGCGCAGCGCTCGGCGTCCGCGGCCAAGGAGATCAAGGCACTGATCGACGATTCGGTGGAGCAGGTCACCACCGGCAGCCAGCTCGTCGAGCAGGCGGGCGCGACGATGAACGAGATTGTCCAGAGCGTCAAGCGAGTCACCGACATCATGGCCGAGATCTCGGCGGCAAGCCAGGAGCAGACATCGGGCATTGAGCAGGTCAACCAGGCAATCACGCAGATCGATGAAGTGACGCAGCACAATGCCGCGCTGGTCGAGCAGGCAGCTGCCGCCGCCGGCTCGCTGGAAGATCAGGCAGGCAGGCTCAAGCAAGTGGTGAGCGTGTTCAATATGGGGATTGGGCCGAGGCTCGCACGGTAAGCTTGCCTGCGTTCAGGCAGATAGGAGCCCTCGCATCAGTCCGGCGGAGTAGTGGCACGTTTGCAAGCGCGAAATTGAACCCACCTGGCATTTGCGGCTGAGCGTGGGCAGGCTTGCTTGCGCAACCACCATTTGCGGACGCAAGCACGATGGACAACGAGAGCCAAGGTGAGCCGAAACTAGTGCCCGCAATTCTGGAAAGCAATCCGGGCATTCTCGCGCGACTCAACCACGCAGTCACGTCCTTCGCGTTTTGCCAGGTAGAGAGCTTCGTCTCCGACACGGAAGAAGTGCCGCAGGTCAGCAAAGGTACGGCATCCGAGTTTATCTTGAGCGTCCGTTGCGACCCCAATGCTGACGGTCAATTTCGCCGGAACACTGCTGGCCCCGATATGCAGACTTTGAACCGCGACCCGGATGCTGTCGGCAACCATGACCGCACCCTGCGCATCGGTATCCGGAAGCAAGATGGCGAACTCTTCGCCTCCGTAGCGACCTGCATAGTCGCCCGGTCGGCGGATATGTTGCTGGATGCAGTGCCCGACGGCGGCCAGGGCGTCGTCACCGGCTAGATGACCGTATCGGTCATTGAACTGCTTGAAGTGGTCGACGTCGACCATCAGCAAGGAGAGCGGCGTACCGGCGCGCCGGGCCCGACGCCATTCCTTGTCTGCGGCGTCGTCAAGAGCCCGCCGGCTTCCAACGCCGGTGAGCCCGTCAGTATCGACCATCCATCGCAGATGGTCTTCCATCTTGAGGCGGCGCTGCCACTGACGCGACAGCATGACAGCGAGGCCAATGATCAAGGTGCCAACGCCAACGACAAGACCAGCAAACAACCACGCTCGCCGATGCCACTGCGCAAGGACATCATGAACGGAGAGGCCAACCACGATCACAAGCGGATAGTCGGGAACCCGACGATAGCTGTAGAGACGTCGCACGCTATCGACCGCGGCCACACCGATGAAGTTGCCATCGGTGCCCTGGAGCAGGGGCCCAAAGGAGGCGCTATCTGAAATGTTGCGTCCAATATCGTCCTCACCGTACGGCCGGCGCATGATGACGGTGCCGTCGGTCCGGAGCAAGGTGAGGGTTCCGCCCGCGCCTAGATTGACGCCGTCAAAGAGCTTGCGAAAGTAGTCCAGGCGAAGCGTGCCGACTACGATGCCCGAAAAAGTGCCGTCGCGGGTCTCGAGGCGTCGGCTCAGTGCGATGGACTTGTTTTCCGTTGTCAGTCGCGGTTGAAACGGCCGGCTAAGAAACACGCCGCTGTATGCCGCTTCGGCATGGACCTGAAAGTAGTCCCTGTCCGAGACGTTGTTGCGCCGAGGCGGCCAACTCGTAGAATCCAGCACGAGGTTTCCCTGCGCGTCGGTTGCTAGCAGCGAACCCATATCCTCGGCGTTCATGGAGCGGTCAAAGATAACGCGTTGCCGCAACTGGGCAGGCATCGCCATGACTACCGGATCCTGCATGGTCTCCATGACGCCACCGAGCGCTAGCTCATAGATGTGCAGGTTGCGCGAGATGCTTCGTTCCAAAGTCAGGGCGACGTTCGAAGACGCCTCGCCGGCGCCGACCAGGGCGTCGCTGCGCATCTGGATGAGCGCGAATGCAACCAATCCCGCAACGGCACACGTCAGCGCAATCGCAGCCGGAACGATGAATGCTGCAGGGGAGTGGCGAGGACGACGCTTCTTTGGTAAGTGACTAAATAACCTCATCCACTCTTCCGTTCTCTAATCAGGCGTCATTGTAGTGCCGCTTGGACTTGCGATGACCGCCGGTGAGTATCGCGCACGGATGGCGTGGGCAGCTAACGGCCGACGGCCTGGCTCGTCTTGGTTTTGCGTGGCATGACATGCGCCTAGGCGACATGTTGTGCCCTAAGCACAAAATTCCTGACGGGCCCGTCTACGCACCGTACTGGCGGCGGCCCGTATTGCCGGGGCGGCGCGTGCCTGCAAAACCGTGTTCGCAAACACATTCCGTAGTGCGATTCGGCAATACACACGCCTCCCGCAAAATGGGACAAGCCCAAGAACGACGAAGCTCGCTCCATTCCCGATGAAAGGGAAAGCACATGTCGATGGAAACGAAATGCCCGTTCATGCATGCCGCGGGCAGCGGCACGTCGAACCGGGACTGGTGGCCCAATCAACTGAACCTGAAGATCCTGCACCAACACTCGCTCCTCTCCGACCCCATGGGCAAGGACTTCAACTACGCCGTCTCAATCGAGTCGCTTGCCATCCCGCGCTGCCGACGGCCGGGACGACGGAAATCGCACGCGCACGCGCAGGCCTGCGTTGCCGGGGGCCTGGCCCAGTTCGACATGGGCACCGTGCCGGTCGGCAATCTGCTTGACGATCGACAGCCCAAGGCCGCAGCCATCGGCCCGCGCGCCGCGTGCGCGATAGAAGCGGCCGAAGACCTTGTCTCGCTCGTCGGGCGGGATGCCCGGCCCGTTGTCATCGACTTCAAGCACGGCGTCACCCGCCGCATCACGCGTGACCGACACATCGATCTTCCCGCCCTCAGGCGTATAGCGGATCGCATTGTCCACAAGATTGGAGGCAAGCTCGCGCAGCAGCAGGGCCTTGCCTGTCATCCACACGGGTGCGCTGCCGTCGAAGCCGAGGTCGATCCGCTTGTCGAGTGCCTGCGGCAACAAATCAAAGCTCGCCTGACGGGCGAGTTCCACCAGATCCAGTTCCTCGTCGTCGACAATATGCCCCGCCTCGCTGCGCGCCAATGCCAGCAGTTGCTGGATCATGCGCGAGGTGGCATCGGTACTGTCGTGTATCTCCTCGACGATCTGGCGCATGCGTTGCGCATCGGACTGCGCCAGCGCCTGCGCGGCCTGGGTCCTGAGCACCGCGAGCGGCGTCTTCAGCTGGTGCGAGGCGTCGGCGATGAATTGCCGGTGCGCCTCGTTGATCTGGCGCTGGCGCTGGGTGTGCAGGTTGATTGCCTCGACCAGCGGAACCACTTCGCGCGGCACGGTCTGCGTCGCGATGGGCGTGAGGTCGGTCTCGTCGCGGCCCTTGATCTCGTCCCGGATGCGCCGCAAGGGCAGCAGGCCGCGCCGCACGCCGAGCGCGATCAGCAGCGCAGCCACAACGATCAGGGTCAGCTGCATCGCGCTGGCGTCGACCAGGATGCGCTTGGACAACGCCTCGCGGGCGCCCGTGGTCTCGCCGACCTCGATCAGTAACGGGCCGCAGATCCTGGCGTCGTAGACGGGCCGCCGCAGCGCCACCAGCCGCACGGGTTCCGCGTTGTACACGGCGTCGAGGAACAGCGGCGCATCGTCCTGCGGCGGCCTGGGTGGATCGGGAAGGTCTTCGTGGCCGGTGAACACCTTGGGCGGGTCGAGACAGCTCACCTTGTAGAAGATGCGGTCCTGCGAGCGGGTTTCCAGCATCTCCAGCGCGGCGTATGGCACGTCGACGCTGAGCTCGCCGTTCTGCACCGATACCCGCTCGGCGATGGCGAGCGCCGAGCCAAGCAGCGTGCGGTCGTAAGCCTGGTTGGCCTGCTCCAGCGTGCGCACGTAGCTGATGCAGAATCCGACCGCCCAGACGATCACCAGGGGAATCAGCAGCCACCGAAGAAGATGGTTACGCAGCCGGATCATCGCTGGCTTCCAGGCGATAACCCAGTCCGCGCAAGGTGCGGATCAGCGTGCCGCTGCCCTCCAGGCGCTTGCGCAGCCGGTGCACATAGATTTCCACGGCCTCCGCGCTGACGGCGTCGTCCAGCGAGCACAACTGCGCGCACATCTCCTGCTTGCTGACCGGCCGGCCGGCGCGGGTGATCAGCGTTTCCAGCACGCCGTGCTCGCGCCGCGGCAATACCAGCGGCTGGCCCGCCACGGTGAACTCCATGGCCACGCTGTCAAAGCACAGGCGGCCGAGTTCGAACAGCGCATGGGTGCGTCCCTGCCGGCGCCGCGCGATGGCGCGCAGGCGGGCGACCAGTTCGGTCAGGTCGAATGGCTTGGGCAGGTAGTCGTCGGCGCCGGCATTCAGCCCGCGCACGCGATCGGGCGTCTCCCCCGAGGCGGTAAGGATCAGGACCGGGACATCGTCGCCGCGCGCCCTGGCGCGGCGCAGCACCTCGATGCCGCTCAGGCCCGGCAATGCCAGGTCGAGTACGACCACGTCGTAGCTTTCGGCCTGCAGCAACTGATCGGCATGGAGCCCGTCGGAAACCACATCGAGCACCATGCCTGCGGCTCCCAGCGCCTCCATCAGCGAGCGGGCCAGTTTCGGGTTGTCTTCGACGAGTAGTGTGCGCATGGGCTTACTCCCGGGAGGAAACGCCAGCGCCCGCGGGAAATGCATCGGCGTAGATATAATGATGCGCCGACTCGGGCAGACTTGGGGGGGAACATGGCATTGAGAGCATGGTTGAGCGGTCTCCTCTTGTTGCTGACACTGGTCACGGCGAAGGCGCAGGTCCCGCAGAATTATCCCGGTGACTATGCGGCAACCATCACGGCCGCCCGCCAGGAGGGCAGGGTCGTCGTCTATTCTCCCACCGACATGGCCGAGGCCAGGTACCTGATTGCCGATTTCAAGTCCATGTACCCCGGCGTGGAGGTGGAGTACCACGACCTCAACAGCACCGAGATCTACGACCGCTTCCTGAGGGAAATCCAGAGCCGCAGCGCCACGGCCGACGTGCTGTGGAGTTCGGCCATGGACCTGCAGGTCAAGCTGGTCAATGACGGCCATGCCTTGCAGTATGCCTCCCCCGAACGCGCCCACCTGCCGGACTGGTCCGTGTGGAAGAACGAGGCCTGGGGCACGACGCTGGAGCCGGCCGGCTTTGCCTATAACAAGCACGCGCTGCCCGCGGCCGAGGTGCCACGCACGCATGCCGGTTTCATTCGCTTGCTCAAGGCGGATCCCGCGCGCTTCAAGGGCCGCGTCGTCACCTATGACCCGGCGGCCTCCAGCCTCGGCTTCCTGTTGGCCACGCAGGACGCCAAGGCGTCCGGCATGCTGTGGGAGGTAGCGCAGGCGCTGGGTGCCAGTCGCGCGCGGCAGGCGCCCAGCACGGATGCCATGCTGCAGAGCCTGTCCTCCGGTGAAAGCCTGCTGGCGTACAACGTGCTCGGTTCCTACGCTGCCAGCAGGATGCTCGCCGATCCCGCCATCGGCCTGGTCTATCCGCAGGACTACGTGCTGGTCGGCTCGCGCATTGCCTTTATCCAGCGACGCGCGGCGCATCCCAATGCCGCCAGGCTCTGGCTCGACTACATCCTCTCGAAGCGCGGGCAGGGCGTGCTGGCGAACAAGATGGGCTTGTTTGCGTTGCGCAGCGATGTGGCCGGCGGCGGCAACGCGGCGGTGTTTCGGCTTGACGCAGGCAGCAACATCCGGCCGATCGCAATCGGGGTCGGCCTGATGGCCTACCTCGACCGAAACAAGCGGCAGGACTTCCTAAGGCGCTGGAACGATGCGCTGGCGCGCTCGCCCTGACCCTATGGGTGCGCGAGCGCTTGCCGCCATTGCAGGATGAAATCCCGGTAGTTCTGATTGTTGAGGTAACCGATCAGGTCGGGGCCGACCGCGATCGGCCGCAGGCTGGCGCCAAGCGTCTGTCTCAGGCGCGCCGCGGTGTCTTCGCCTTCGACGTCGTCGCGCACGGCGAACAGGCGCGCGTTATTGGCAATCACGGTCTGGCCGCGCTTTGACAGCAGATAGTCGACCCACAGCTTCGCGGCATTCGGATGCGCCGCCTTCTTGCTCACCACCATGATGCGCGACATCACCAGCGTGTAGTCCTTCGGAAACACATAGCCGATCGATGGGTTCCTGCGCGCCTGCGCGAGCGTGTATGCGCCGAGCAGGTTGTAGCCGATCAGGGCCTGGCCGGAAGCCACGCGCCTGACCATGGCGTCGGTGGTCAGGTCGAGCCGCACACTGCTCTTGCCCAGGGCGCGGGCGACATCCCAGAAGTCCTGCGACACGGCGACATCCTGCGTTGCCAGGAAGAAGCCGAGCCCGGACTTCTCGATGTCGTAGCTGACCACCTTGCCCTGGAAGCGTTTCGGGTCCGCATTCAGCAGCCGCGCCAGATCCGCGTGCGTCTGCGGCACCTCGCCGGCTTTCAGTTGCGCCTTGTTGTAGGCAAGGACGACCGGCTCGTAGGTGGTGGCGAAGGCCTGGTCCTTCCAGTTCGCCCACTTGGGCAGGCTGGCCTTCTCCGGCGAGTCGTAGCGCATCGCGTAGCCATTGCTGACCAGCGCCGCCTGCTGGTCCATGGCCGAACTCCACAGCACGTCGGCCGATTCGCCGCCAAGCTGCGTTTCGGCGACGAACCGGTGGTATAGCACGGTGCTGTTCAGGTCCTCGTACGTGACATCGATGCGCGGGTACATCGTCCGGAAATCCGCGATCAGGACGTTGGCGACGCTGGCATCGGTGGTCGAGTAGATCACCAGCCGCCCTTCGTCTTCAGCGGCCCGGACGGTCGTCGCATAGGCCGGTGCATAGCCTGCCGGCACCCTGCCTCTGGCCGCATAGCCCATCAGCTCCCCGGATTCCCCCGGTTCCTGTGCCTGGCCGAGCGAACACAACAGTCCCAGTCCCATGGCGACAAGGAGCTTCATGCCTTGCCTTCGGGTGCGTACGGTGCGCGCAGCGGCGGCAATCGCCTGCGTGGACGGGATGGATTGGATGTCGTCGTGCATGGAGGGATGCCATCAAGGCGCATGGCCAACGAGGGGAATGACGCCGAGTACGACGGTGGCGATCAGCATGACCAGCGCCGCCGACAGCGCCCAGAGCATGGTGTAGCGCTGGTGGTCGCCGAACTCCACCTCGGCCAGGCCCACCAGCAGATAGGTCGAAGCCACCAGCGGGCTAAGCAGATGCACCTGCTGGCCGATCAAGGATGCGCGTCCGATCTCGGCGGCGCCGATGCCGTAGACCGCGGCCGCCTTGGCGAGGATCGGCAGGATGCCGAAGTAGAATGCGTCGTTAGAGATGAAGAAGGTGAAGGGGACGCTCAGCACGCCGGTCACGATCGCCATGTAAGGACCCATCCAGGGCGGCACCGCGGCAATCACGCTGGCCGCGATCGCATCGACCATCTTGGTGCCCGACAAGATGCCCACGAAGATGCCCGCCGCGAAGATCAGGGCCACCACCGGCACGATATTCCCCGCATGCGTGCTGATTCGTTCCTTCTGTTCGGCGAGGTTCGGGTAGTTGATCATGATCGCAATGGCCGAGGCCACCATGAACAGGACCTGCAGCGGCAGCGTGCCGAGGATCAGCAGTACCATCAGCACCACCGTCAGCAGCAGGTTGACCCACAACAGCCTGGGCCGGGCGATGCTCGGGTCGCCCATCGCCACGTCGGGCGCGGCAAGGCCGGCGGCCGCGCCGTCCAGGGCGATCGCACCGAGCCGCCTGCGTTCGCGACGCCCAAGGATGAACGCCACGAACAGGCCCCAGCAACCGGTAACGACCATCGGCAGGATCATCGGCACGAAGATCAGGCCCACGTCCACGCCCAGCGCGCTTGCCGCGCGCGCGGTGGGTCCGCCCCAGGGCAGGATGTTCATCAGCCCGCCGGCCATCATGATCACGCAGGCCAGCACGAGGCGGCTGATGCCCAGCCGCTTGTAGAGCGGAAGCATGGCGGCGCAGGTGATCATATAGGTGGTCGACCCGTCGCCGTCGAGCGACACCAGCACCGCCAGCACGAAGGTACCGACCACGATCTTCATCGGATCGCCGCCCACCAGCCGCAGGATCCGGCGCACGACAGGGTCGAACAGCCCGGCGTCGATCATCAGGCCGAAATACAGGATGGCGAACATCAGCATCACGCCGGTCGGCGCGAGCTTCTTGATGCCATCCAGCATCATCGGGCCTAGTTGCATGCCGAAGCCCCCGATCAGCCCGAATACGATCGGCACCAGGATCAGGGCGACCATGGCCGACAGGCGCTTGGTCATGATCAGCGCCATGAACACGATGACCATCGAGTAGGCAAGCAGGGTCAACATACCGCGTTCCTCCTGTTCCTAGGCCACGAACTGGCACTTGGAAGCCGCCGTGCGCGTATCCATGTTCCGGCCCCGGTTGAGGTGATCGTCGATCTCGGCGGCGCAGCCGAGCATGCGCGGGTACAGGAAGATCGTGAAGGCAGCCGTCTCCAGCGCACTTTCCGTGTATTGCCCGCTCTGGTAAGGCTGCCACAACATCTTGAGCAGCAGCGCGGCGATCACGGCGTCGATATTCACGCAGTAAACATTGCGCGACACACCCTCGTCGAACAAGGTCTGCACCAGTGTGCGGTAGAACGCGTGGAACACGTTGTACTCGCCGCGCTCGGCGAACAGCGTCGCGATGAACACTTCACGCGGGTCGTGGTTCACTGGTTTGTCCTTGAACACCGGGTGGTTGACGCCAGGGATTTTCTGGATGTCAAGGCTGCCCGTATTCTTCTTGTTTGCCTTGTAATCAGCATAGTGCTTGACGTAGCGCTGCGCGAGTGCTTTGAGGTCGATGCCGTGGTTGGGGTTGCCCGGGTCCTTGAGTCCCGCATCCCTGAACTGCTCGATCAGGAACGCGATGCCCTCGTAGCCGTTGCCGCCATGCGCATAGCCGGTGTGGGTCAGGAAGCCGACCAGCCCCTTGTTGAGCTGCACGCGCTCCGGGTCTTCCGGGCCGTCGGCGGACACCGCGCCCTTGGCGCCCTGCGCCGAGATCGTGCCCGGCCCGTTGCTCAACAGCAGCCCGACCAGCACCTGGAATGCGTGCAGATCTGCCGCATTGGCCGGCAGGCCCAGCAGTGCGATGAAGGCAACCTCGCTGATCGAGCGCTGCTCGAGGATGTCGCGGGTCGCCATGCCGCAGAAGCCATCGGCCGTGTGCTGGTCCGCCGGAACGGAGGCGCCGATCAGCGCGCCGAACAGGCGTATCCACCATGGCAGGCTCTCCGCGGTGATCCGCGACACGCGCTTGCGCTTGAGCGGGCCCCAGGCCAGCGTG
The DNA here is from genome assembly GCF_056396525.1 of Cupriavidus sp. 05T41. Classification (NCBI taxonomy): domain Bacteria; kingdom Pseudomonadati; phylum Pseudomonadota; class Betaproteobacteria; order Burkholderiales; family Burkholderiaceae; genus Cupriavidus; species Cupriavidus sp. 05T41. The sequence continues at coordinate 86,088 of NZ_JBFTLQ010000018.1, read as the reverse complement.
GTGGCGATGGCGGCCAGTACGGCATCTTCCGTCGGATGTCCGGGCAAGGCCTGGAGGTAACGCACGAACACCGATCTGGCCCCCCGCGCTTCCAGCCCTTTGAGCATGGCGGCAGCACGGTCGTCGGGCCGATCCGCGACGAACAGGCCCGGCGATTCAAGCCGGACCCTGCCGGTGTCGAAGTCTTCGTCCATCGCGTCACCGAGGCCGGCCGCGGCGAAGGCGTCGATCAGCATGCGCGTCAGGGCGCGCGCGCGCTCCTGCGTGCGTGGACCGAGGATGCTGGCGGCCGCGGCCAACACGCTGTTGGGCGCATTGCCGGCATCGCGCGAGGCTTGGGCCGCCGCCAGGGCAGGGTGGCCGTGCAGGTTCAGCGAGGCAGCCACGGCCACGTTGATCAGCTTCTGATCGTTGATGCCGCCGGGCTCGTGCAGCAGCGCAAGGCTTACGTTGACTTCCAGCGGATACTGCGCCGCATCGAGCATCGATACCCCGTGCAGGCTGGTCAGCTGCGTCCTGGCATCCATCTGCGAAACGCCCGAGGTATCCTTCATCGGCTGGCGCGGCAGCACGGCGCCGATCTGCTGGTCGAGCGCGCTGATCTGCTGGCCGTACGGCGCGGGTGCCTGCACCACGGGCAGGTCGAGATCGGCCGGCAGCGACAGGCCCTGGCTGGAGCTGAACCAGGGCTTTAGCTCCATGGTGCCTTCGGGCTCGAAATCGGGTTCCACGCCGTTGGCGCGCATCACGGCGGTCAGTGCGGCAGGAATGTCGGCAATATTGACCACAACCGCGCCCTTGGCCGAGAACACCGGGTTCCTGGGCGTGAACAGTCCGTCGACGCCGAACTTCTCCATAAACCAGCGTTCCTTGGATTCGGCGTCGTCGCCGCCGCCCGCCATGGCGCCGGCATGGCCGACCGCGCGGGTGAGCCTGCTCTTCCAGCGCCCCACCACGCAGGCCACCACCGGCTTGGTGAAGGTGGCATCGCGCTCATAGAAGCCGCCTGGCTCGCAGTACAGCACGGCAGCCTTGCTGCGATCATCGTTGGCCAGCGCGTGGGCGAATTCCGGCGCGGCATAGTGGATGTAGACGTCCTTGCCGCTCGATATCAGCGTGGTCGTGCCCCAGCCCGCCATGCGCATGTACTGCGCAATGGTGGTGGTGAAGCTGCCGGAGTTGGACAGGATTGCGATCGAACCCTTGCGCAGCGTATCGCCCGGCGCGTCGCCGCCGAGGGCGCCGCCGATGCGTACCTGGTTCCAGGCATCGGCCACGCCGAGGCTGTTGCCACCGAAGATATCGATGCCGTTCAACTGGGCCAGGGCCCGGATCTCGCGGGCATCGTGCACCGACATCTTCTCGGTCGGGATAAAGATCTTCTTCAGCTCCGGATTGACCCGCACCAGTTCGACCACGCCATCGTCGGCCGCGGACGGCGGCAGGTAGACCACGCCGCAATTGAAGCGATGCCCTGCCTCCAGGCCTTCCCGCACGTTGTTGTAGACGGGAATCGGCCCGGCGGGGGTGTCGAGCACCTGGCCCCTGCGGCCGGGCGAGGTGCCGAACACCACATTGCCGCCCGAGTAGGCATGGCCTACGGGCGTGACGTCGCTGGATTCCCCTCCCATGATATTCAGCACACACACGCGATCTTCGCGTGTCGCCACCTCGGCCAATGAATTGATGCCGACGAAATACTTGAAATCGCTTACACCCTTGATGCGCATCGCAGTCTCCAGACAGTGACTTCAGGCGGTCACATTCAATCGGGCCGCGACTTGCTCACGGCCACCGGCTTTCATCCACGCATCCACCTTGCGGGCATGGTCGACCACCTCGCTCATGGCCGAGTCGAAGCCAAAGCTGACGTAGGGAAGGCCCAGCGACTCGCAGGTGTCGCGCAGCACGGCCATGCCGCGCACCAGGTTCGGGCCGCCGCGCCCGACCACCACATACAGCGGTGAGGGGCCGTATTTGCCGAAGTGCTCACGCAACGCGTCGGCCATGGCACGGAAGGTCTCGAAGATGTCCGTGTTGTTGGACTTGCCGCCGATGATGAACAGGACGTTGCTCTGCTTGAGCCAGTGCTTGAAGCAGATACTGGCGACAGCCTTCATTTTTTCGTACGGTGGATTGCCGCCGAAATCGGATGAGATGATCGCGTCGTCGCCCAGCATCTGCGTGACCAGCGAGTTGGCGCCGCCACCGAACGTCGGGGCCAGGATGGTTCCCTTGTCGTTGATGATGTACACGTCGCTCTGGCCCTGGTACGTGCGCAGCTGATTGATCTCCTGTTCGAAGGGCGATGTGTCGGCGGCGAACAAATGCGCGGGCAGGTTCAGGCGTTGCCAGCGCGGATCGTCGTGGTCGAAGCCGCATTTGAAGTCGCAGGCCACCGGCGTAAGCCGCCCGCGCTTGTCGGCGCGCATGCGGATCGGGTTGAGTTCCAGCGTGGTCATGCCGTAGTCGTGGAACAGGTCCCACAGGTTGGGCAGGAACTGCACCAGCGGGGAAATGATTTCCTTCGGTGCGTTCAGGCGGCTCAGCGCGTTCGCCACCACGAAGGCCTTGAGACCGGTCAGCGGGCTGAACGGCACGCGCGCGATCTGGCTGTTGTCGAGCTCCTCGATCTCCATGCCGCCGTGATGGGTCAGGGTCATGGTCGGCGCGCGGAATTCGGTGGAATCGGTCAGCGAGAAATAGATTTCATGGTCGGAAGGCACGCCGCCTTCGAACGTCACGCCATTGGCCTTGGCGCGCTGGTAGCCGTGCTGGTGTTCGACGAAATACAGGCGTTCCTTTTCCTTGAGCGCCGAAGCCAGGTCGCTGACGCGGCCAAGCAGGCCGGCCTTGCCCTTCTTGCCGACGCCCCCGCGGAAGACGGGCTTGATGAAGACTTGCTTGTGGCGTTCGATCAGGTCCTTGATCTGGTCGTCGTTGGCGTCGGGCCCGAGCACTTCAGCGGTGGGAAAACCCACGAGCTGCAGCAACCGCGCGCCGTGAAGCATGCCGGTGATTTGCATGGTGTCTCCTACATCTATTGACCACTGATGGGAACCAATGCTAGTTCACCGAAGCTTTCGCCAGCCTTTCATCCGGGGCTAGGGGATTTCCCGCATGCCTGCCGCGCGAGCGGCGCCTCGCATGAGCACTGCGTTGCGCTTTTTCCCGCGCGCGGTTCGCGGACAAGCCCCGCTGCCTTCATGCACGGCAGGTTGCGGCCGGGGGCGAGTCAGTCGAGTGAGGTCACGGCACCCGAGCCGGCGCCGAAGTGGATCTCCCGCCGCACGCGATCTGCGTCAGCGCCAATCCGGAACGGTATTGCCATGGCGGCCGTATTCCGTCTGCCCGAGCCGGAATCGGTTGAATCCAGATCCATCCGTCGATGGCGGCATCAGATGCAGATCCACTCCGGTTGAAAAAAAACTACAGCCTTTCAAATACGCCGGCCGACTGATGAATAAGACAAATTGAATAGGGGCAGGCATAAAACCGGCGTGGGCAATACGAATGACAATCTTCGTGACCAGACATGAAAAATTTGTCACCTCGCGTGCTAAATCATGTCAATTGACATCGATTTAGGTGTCAACCATGATCGCTCGCGGCCACAGGGAACGGTGGCCTTATCCCGCGAATTGAATGGTGAAATGTGTTCGCCGGATACATATAAGACATAGATAAATCTAGCGTTCCCATATAAAAAGAAGGGTCAACAACGCCATGCAATTCCTTGCTCATCAACGTGGGCCGGCCTCCCTATTGGCCGCGATTTTCCTTGTGACCGCATGTGGCGGAGGCGGCGGTGGCGATGGCGCCGCGGCACAGTCGTCCACGCCGCAGGCGCAAGCCTATACGCCGCTGTTCACCTCCGATACGCCGCTCATGGAGCAGATCCAGTATCGCGAACCGGACGGCACACTCGTGACCTTGATGGGCTCTCGCCCGACCGAGCGTCACGCGCGCGAGCGCGGGGAACCATGGGACGCGCCCGATGCGGGTCCCGGCCGCTACCTGACGTTTCCGACGTTCTACTTTCAGAACCGTACGTTCGGCATCGAGATTCGCGACGGCGTGCCTGCCGGCCGCCAGCGCATCGAGATGTACCTGCGCGTCAACCAGGGCATCTTCGATGGCACCACGTTCAGTCTCTTCCGCAATGTGCTCGACCCCACGGTGCGCGACTACGGTTGGTCGCTGAACTATGGCTTCAATAATCCGAAGGAAGGTGGGCTGCCGATCTGCCGCGAGGCCCAGCCACGCGAAGACTGCATGATGGTCGTCGATTCGAACTGGCGTACGGATCCGCATAGTCCGCTGAAGATTGGCGACAAGGTCGAACTTGCGCCGGCGCCGAGGCTCAAGCGCGATCCGGTCGTCGATGGCGGGGGCAGCCGCTACTATTCGTTCGAACAGCTCTACATCGTGGGCGTGGGCATGCGCCCGTGGTACGGCATTGCGCCCAATCTCGACTCCGAGCCGTTGCCCGACGACACGCTGCTGGGCGGCCAGGCCAGCATTTCGTACAACTACTCGGAGGAGCCGATGCGGGTCTTCCAGCAGATGGCGAACAACATCGGCATTGCCAATACGCAGCGTTTTGTCGAAGGTCGCCGCCTGTTCCACACGTCGTTCGCGGATGGCACGCACTCGGAGCACGACAAGGACAACCCGGTATTCACGGCGCACATCGGCCAGCTCGGCCCGCGCTACAACCAGCCGCGCTGCATCGAGTGCCATACCAACAACGGGCGCAGCAAGGCGTCGGGCATTGGTGCCGGGCTTGATACGATATCGTTCCTGACGGCAACGGCCGATGGCAAGCCGGATCCCGTCTATGGCCACAACGTGCAACAGCATGCGCAGAACCCCGCCGCGCCTGCCTATGACGTGACCGTGCAGTCGTACGAGACGACGGTGCGCACATTGCCCGAGGGCGAGAAGGTGGAACTGGTCAAGCCGGTCTATGCGTTCAAGGGCCCCACGCCGGCGAGCTTTTCGACGCGCCAGGCGCCGCAGGTCATCGGCATGGGCCTGCTCGAGGCCGTTGCCGAACCAACCATTCTCGCCCTGGCCGATCCGGACGATGCCAATGGCGACGGCGTGAAAGGCGTGCCGAACTTCGTCGTCGATCCGGAGACGGGCAAGACGCACCTTGGCCGGTTCGGCTGGAAGGCCTCGAAGGGAAGCATCCGGCAACAGGCGGCGGATGCGCTGATGAAAGACATGGGTGTCACCTCGCCGGTACTGCCGGATCGTGGTTGCCAGCGTGGCGCGCCGGATTGCCGCGGCTCGACCGTCCCCACCTCGGTCAGCGAGACTGAACTGCAGCGCCTGTCGACCTATCTGTCGCTCATCGGCGTGCCCGCCCAGCGCAAGCTGCGCAGCGGCTTCCCGGATGGCGTGCGCGTGTCGCCCGAGCATGATGTCGACCCGCCATTGATCGCACGCGGCGGCGATCTGTTCACGCAAGTCCGCTGCGTGGCCTGCCACACCCCGACCATGAAGACCGGCAATACGCACCCGTTTGCCGAACTGCGCGAACAGACGATCCATCCATACAGCGATCTGCTGCTGCACGACATGGGTCCGGGGCTGGCCGACACGCTGGCGGAAGCACGCGCCTATCCCAGTCAATGGCGGACCGCGCCGCTGTGGGGCATTGGGTCGCTGCGCTTTGTCCAGGGCGCCGACACCAGTGTGCGCCTGCTCCATGACGGTCGGGCGCGCAGCCTGGCGGAAGCCATCCTCTGGCACGGGGGGGAGGCGACGGACAGCCGCACGCGCTACGAGGCCCTCCCGAAGGACGACCGCAACGCGATCGCAGCGTTTCTGCAGTCCTTGTAATCCGGGTCGCCTGCTCGCTCCCGCAGATTGGCGTGAGCAGGCTCTCACAGTCTTCTTTCGGAATTTCCAATGAATGCGCGCAACGTGATCGGCCACGGTCTGCTGGCCATGGCGATGGCCTTCGCCATGGCGGCATGCGGTGGCGGCGAGGATGCCTCCGCACCGAACAGCGGCAACGGAGCCGCCGGCAATGGGGGGAGCATCGCACCCGCCACGCCTGCCACGCCGCCTGTATCGACGCCAACCATCAACAAGAGCGCCAAGCGAGGCGTGGTCTACGATCTGGCCAGCGCGGCCGACTTCGCCGCTCTCGCACCCGGCGTATCCTGGTGGTACAACTGGGCATCGCAACCGGCTGCCGCGGCGCCTGCCGACGTCAAGGCTGCCTATGGGATGGACTACATTCCCATGCTCTGGAACGGGAGCTTCGACGCTGCCGCCATAGAGGCGTATCTGCGCGCCCATCCAGGGATCCGGTATCTGCTGTTGATGAACGAGCCGAACCTGGTCGACCAGGCCAACCTTGCGCCAGCCGCCGCCGCTGCCGCGTGGCCTCGCTACGAGAGCATTGGCGCCCATACCGGCGTGAAGCTGGTGGGTCCCACCGTGACATGGGGAACAATGCCTGGCTTCGAGGATCCGGTGACGTGGCTCGACGCGTTCTACACGGCGTATCGCGCAGCCAACGGCAACCGGGATCCGCAGATCGACTACCTGGCCTTCCACTGGTATGACTATGGCCTGGGCGGTCAGCTCGATCGCCTTGCCAAATACGGAAAGCCGTTCTGGGTAACCGAGTTTGCCAACTGGCACTCAGGCAGCGATGGCGCGCAGATCGACACGCCGGACAAGCAGAAGCAGCAAATGCAGGACATGGTGGCGACATGCGAGCAGCGCCCCGACGTGTTCCGGTACGCGTGGTTCACGGGTCGATGGGGCAGCGATGTCCATTTCACGGGCCTGCTTGCCGCCGACGGCCAGTTGACGGCGCTTGGCCGGTACTACCTGAGCTTGCCGTACTGATTCGACTCGGGGCCGGTTCCCTGTTAGACCAGCCGCATTCAGCGATAGTGGCCATGGCGCTCCAGCACCTCGATCTTGTAGCCATCGGGGTCCTGGATGAAGAAGAAGCGGGCCAGCAGCGTGTCGCCGTCCTTGAACTCCTTGACGGCAAGCGGCTGGTAGCCGGCCTGGACCAGTTCGGCATGCCGGGCCGCCACATCGTCCACGACGACCGCAACGTGGCCGTAGCCGTCACCATGGGTGTAGGGCTCCTGGCGGCCCTTGTTCCAGGTGAGCTCGATCTCGGCATCGTTCTCGGCATTGCGCAGGTACACCAGCGCGAAATCGGGAAAGTCCAGCGTATGCGACGGCGTCATGCCGAGGACGTCGCGGTAGAACTTCATGGACGCTTCGAGATCGCGCACGCGAATCATCGTATGAATGAACTTGGCCATGGTGATGGGCTCGAGGAGCGTTAGTGGGTGATGCGCGATGGCTTGGGGTGCGGGAACACCTGGGCTTCGGCCGGGCTGTCGGCGGGCCTGGCGCCGCCCTCCAGCCGGTCGCATTTGCGGCGCAGGTAGCGCAGGCAGGTCACGCGCAGGAAGGAGGTGAAGTTCAGCACGTCGCCCCTGTGCCGCAGGATCTCGTCGTGGAACTGCACGATCAGCGCATTGGTGGTCATGCCTTCCTCCGCGGCCAGCGTCGAGAGCGTGTCCCAGACGAAGTTCTCGAGCCGGATGCTGGACTGCACGCCATGAATGCGGATGGAGCGCGTGCGCGATTCGTACAGGATGGGATCGGCGGTGATGAAGAATTCGCACATGGGCGGCTCCTGGCGGGATCGGTGCTGAATGCTCGAGGTGCTCAGATCGAGCGTCGCGAAATCTGCGAAGCGATGTAGTCGGCCTGGCGGATCGCCAGGGTGACAATGGTCAGCGTCGGGTTCTCGGCGCCACCGGTAGTGAACTGGCTGCCGTCACTGATGAACAGGTTGGGGATGTCGTGGGTCTGTCCCCATTTGTTGCAGACCCCGTCCTGCGCACGCGCGCTCATGCGGGCGGTCCCCAGGTTATGGGTCGACGGATACGGTGGTGTGCGGAAGGTCTTGATTGCCCCCACCGCTCCGTAGATGCGTTCGGCCTGGGTATAGGCGTGGGTGCGCATGGCGACATCGTTGTCGTGGTCGTCGAAATGCACGTTGGGCACGTAGTTGCCAAACTGGTCCTTCACGCTGGTGTTCAGCGTGACGCGGTTGCTTTCGCGGGGCATGTCCTCGCCCACCAGCCAGGCGCCGGCCAGGTTGGTGTACCGGTCCATCCACCAGGTGAAGTCCGCGCCCCAGCCGCCGGGGTTCAGGAACGCCGCCATGAACGGGAGGCCGAGCGACAGCGTCTCCAGCTCGTAGCCGCCTGCGAATCCCCGCCGCGTGTCGTTGCGCGCCTCGTCGCGCACGATGCCGGCCATGGTGGTGCCGCGATACATGTGCACCGGTTCGTTGAATGCGGCATAGACCGACCCCGTCATGTGGCGCATGTAGTTGCGCCCCACCTGGCCCGACGAGTTGGCCAGGCCGTCCTTGAACAGGTTCGACGACGACAGCAGCAGCAGGCGCGGCGTTTCGATGGCATTGCCGGCCACGCAGACGATGCGCGCCATCTGGCGTTGTTCCTTGCCGTCCTGGTCGATGTAGACCACGGCGTTGACACGGCCCTTGTCATTGTGTTCGATCCGCGTCACGTGCGATTGGGTGCGCAGCTCGAAGCGGCCGGTGGCGTCTGCCTGGGGCAGTTCGGTGTACAGGGTCGACCATTTGGCGCCGCTCTTGCAGCCCTCGAAGCAGAAGCCGAGCTGCATGCAGCTCGCGCGCCCCGCGCGAGGGCGGCTGTTGATCGCCATGTTGCCGGTGTGCACTTCCTTGTAGCCCAGCTTGGTGGCGCCGTTGTACATGACCTTGAAGTTGTTGTTGCCTGGCAGCCCCGGAATCCCGCTGGTGCGGGTGACGCCCATCTTGTCCTCGGCCTTCGCGTAGTAGGGTTGCAGTTCCTTGAGCGTCAGCGGCCAGTCCATCAGGTTGGCGCCCTTGATCTCGCCATACACCGTGCGCGCGCGGAACTCATGATCCTGCAGGCGCAGCGAGGCGCCGGCCCAGTGCGTGGTGGTGCCGCCCACGGTCTTGCAGGTCCACGCGGGCAGGCCGGCGAAGTCCTTGGCCACGCGCCAGCTGCCCGAGGTGGTGCGCTTGTCCAGCCAGGCCAGCTGGCTGAAGGCCTTCCATTCGTCGTTGATGAAGCTGGCACTGGATTGCTTGCCACCAGCCTCCAGCACCACGACCTTGATGCGCTTGCGGCAGAGCTCGTTGGCCAGCGTGCCGCCGCCCGCGCCAGAGCCGATGATGACCACCACCGAGTCGTCCTTGAAGTCGAACTTCGCCATGCTTGTCTCCTATGTCGAACCCCGGCGCCTGGCCCGGGCCCGCTTTTGTCCGGCACGCCATGGCGCCGGACCGGGATATGCACTTGCCGCGGCGACCTTGTGCGGCGGTCAGCCCATGTAGGGGGCAGGACTGGCTTTGGCCGGCGGATCGGGCAGCCACTTCAGGTCCTGGAAGCCGCGCGCGATATAGCCGCCTTTTTCCCAGGACGAGCCGGGGTAGCCGAAGGTGGCGAATGCCATCTCGTTGTCGTAGAGGGAGGTCACGCACTTGCCGCGCACGGTGTCGAAGAAGGGCTTGCCCTCCAGCGCCTTCACCGCCGCGAGCCGCTGCTCGGCGCCGGCCTTGACGAAGCTGCCGCCGGCCTGCTGGTTCAGCGCGGCAATGCCGTCCTGCAATTGCTTGGCCACCTGCGCGTCGGCGGTGGCGGCCTGGTCGAGGTCCTTGGCCAGCAGCGCGTAGACCGCATCGGGCAGCTTGTCGTGGGGGAATAGCACGCGCCCCATCTGGAGCAGGGTGTCGCCATCGGCCTTGCTCAGCGTCTTGAGCTCGACCGCCCACACGGTGGAGGGCGCCAGCAGCGCCAACGGGCTGCCCACGGCCAACGTGCCGATCAGCACGCCCGTGCCCTTGAGCAGGTTCCTGCGTGTGATGGCGAGTGTCTTGCGGGGCGCGACGGTGCCGCCATCGGGCGCTTGCGCAACCGGGAAAACGGGGATGATTTGCATGGTGGGGGTCTCCAGCGTGTTGGTCGTGGCCGTCCTGTGCCGGCCCGGTACCGCATGGATGCGATGCAGGCGGTTACTTGTCGGGGCTTCCGTCCGGCACCTGCCGCGCCAACACCCTGGCAGCGGCATCCGACAGGCCCGGCCGGGGCGGCATTTCAGGCTGGCCCCGCTTGCCCTTTTTGCGCGCCTGGATGCTGGCGGCCAACATCGCCGGATCCATCCCCTCGTACTTCGCGGCGGCCTCCCTGTACGCAGGCCCGGCCGCCAGCCATGCGCCGCCGGCCAGTGTGGCAGCAGCCTGCTTGCGAATGCCATGCCCGCGCGCTGCCGCGCCAGGGCATGGCGCGGGCCTTCGCGCTGACGATGCGGGGATCGATGTCATGGGGGGAGCTCCTGAATAATCTGCTGTACCCGTTCGGTGCGGGACTGGATTTGACTATAGGAGCAAGCTGGCATACGCGGGTCACAGCCCGCTATTCGCAGGGAAAACCCTGAGGGGCAGCCACGTTGCGCTGGCTATCCCGTTGGCGGCAACGCGCGCCGACTCGCGTGAGCCGGAGCGGCGATTCTGCTGCGCGCCCGCGCACGGCATGCGGGCTGTTGCATAGCAGCAAGAAACCGTGCCGCCGCGTTGCCGTGCCGGGCGGGTTCAGTCAGTCCTTGATGTGTCCCGCCTCGCGCTCGCCGCGATGCCGTGGCGCGAGGCCGGCGGGAACCGCCGCGCCATCCTATGAGAATCGCCTGGAGCCTGCCTTGATTCTCGTCTCAGGCGATGCGCCTCGCGCCTGCCCGGGCCGGGCAATAGCGGGTGAAGCGGCGGCGCAGCGAAGGCAGCCGGTGTTATTCGACCCGGATGCTGCGGGCCTTGACCAGTGCATGCCAGCGCAAGGACTCTGTCTGCAGGAAGCCCGCGAAGGCCTGCGGGGCGTTCCCGACCGGATCGAGCCCGGCCTGCTGCAGCCTGGCACGCACGCCTGGATCGGCAACTGCCTTCTGCGCGGCGTTGGCGATGGCCTGCATGCGGTCCGGTGCGGTGCCCTTGGGCAGGAACAGGCCGTTCCATTCGAGCACTTCGTAATCGGGCATGCCGCTCTCGGCCAGGGTCGGCGTATTGGGCAAGGCCTTCATCCGCGTCCTGGAGGTCACCGCGAGCGCCCTGAGCTTGCCGCCGGTAACGTATTGCAGCGTCGAGGCCGTGTTGCCGAAATAGGATGCGACCTGTCCCCCCATCACATCGGTGAGCGCCGGCGCTCCGCCTTTGTACGGCACGTGCAGCAGCTCGATCCTTGCCTGTTCGTTGAACATCTCCGCGGCAAGATGCGACCCGGTCCCTGCGCCGGCGGACGCGTAGGTCAGCTTGCCGGGCGCCTTCTTGGCCGCGGCAACGAAGTCGGCAACGGACTTGTAGGGTGCGTTTGCTGCTACCACGAGGATCTGCGGCGCGGTTGCCACCAGCGAGACGGGAATGAAATCCCTGGCCGGATCGAACGGAAGCTTGCGCAGGGCCCCGTTGACCGCGAATGCCGATGCGTCATAGAGCACGGTGTAGCCGTCTGGCGTGGCCTTCGCCACGGCGTCGGCGCCGATGACGCCGCCGGCGCCCGGCTTGTTGTCGATGACGATCGTTTGCCCCAGGATCTCTCCCATCTTCTGCGCCACGATACGCGCGGTATTGTCGGCACCGCCGCCCGCCGAGTAGGGCACCACCATGCGGATCGGCTTGTCGGGGAAGGCGAGCGCGCCGAGCGGCAGCAGGGCGGCCAGGATGGCCAGGCTCTTGCCAAGGCCATGCAGCGTCTTTTTCATATTGTCTCCTTTGAGGATGGCCGGCTTATGCGGCCTCGAATCCGTACAGCAAGGCAGGGTTGTCCACCAGGATCTTGCGGCGGACCTCCTCGCTGCCCGACCAATGGGTGAGCAAGTCGTACAGCAGCGCATCGTCCGGCTTGTGCCGGGTCTCCGTGGGGTGAGGCCAGTCGCTGCCCCAGACCAGTCGGTCGGGGGCGGTTCGCACCCATGCCATTGCCACCGGATCGATATCCGCATAGCGCCCGGCGGCGCCGGCGAGGGAGTCGAGGTAGGCGCCGGACAGCTTCAGCCAGGCCTTGCCGCCATCCAGCAGGCCGGACACGACGGCAAACGCGGGGTGGGCAGTTCCCCCGGGCAGGGGCAAGCGGGCCAGGTGATCGAAGACCAGGGGGGTGTCCAGCCGCGACAGCAAGTCACGGTGTCCGACGATCTGGTCCGCGGTCCAATGCAGCTGCAAATGCCATCCGAGCCCGGCGACGCGGCTTGCAAGGGATTCCACCATGTCGAATCCCACCACGGCGTGTGCCGCCGTGTAGAGCGAAAAGCGTATCCCCCGGATGCCGCCCGCGTGGAGCGCGAGCAACGCATCGTCCGTGATATCGGGCCGTATCACCGCGACGCCGCGCGTGCTGGCGGCGCCCAGCCGCCGGATCGCGTCGAGCGTGGCGCTGTTGTCCGTCCAGTAGCAGCGCGGCTGCACGATGACCGCGCGGGTGGTGCCGGTCAATGCCTGCACGCGACGGTAGTCTTCCACCGTGGCCTGCGCCAGAACCGGGGCGACCGCGGCGAAACGCGTGTCGTAGATGTGCAGGTGGGAGTCGCAGGCATCGGCGAGCGCCGCGCTGCGCGGGGCGCCAGTCGCCGAGCTGTTGGGCACCAGCGGCACCGGCGGCACCAGCGGCCCGGTGCGGCCCGCCATGGGATCAGGCATCGCGTCCCAGCCTGTCCGCTGCGTCGCGGACCTTGTCGCCATGCTGATCGAGCGTAGGCGCGGCGAATGGCTCGGGGCCGGGCGTACGGCCGAACCTGATGGCGCGCGTGAAGCCGCGATAGCGGCCGACCACGGGGTGGTCGAACGTGGTGACCATGTCCTCCGCGGCGACCTGCGGGAAGTCGAACATGTCTTCCACCGAGCGCGCGGCCGCGCATGGAACTTCTTCGCCGAACACGGCTTCCCAGTCCAGGGCCGTCCGTCCCTCCAGGGCGGCGTGCAGCCGGGGCACGATTTCCTCTTGGTGCTCGGCTCGCTTGCGCACGGTATCGTAGCGGTCGGTCGACAGCAGCTCGGTCAGGCCGGTCTTCTCGCACAGCGCCTTCCAGAAATGCGGGGTATTGGCGGAGATGTAGATATAGCCCTCTCTGGTGGGATGGATGCCCGTGATCCCGCCGGAGCGCATGTCGCGCCCGACCTCCCGGGGTTCCGAGTCGGCCCACACCATCCGTGCCGACTGCATGGTCAGCGCCGCACGCAGCAGCGACACGCCCACATATTGCCCCACGCCGCTCTTCTCGCGCTCGTAGAGCGCCGAGCCAACCGCTCCCGCGACCAGCGCCGCCGCGTAGTAATCGACCACGGAGCCGTACAGGATCTCCGGCGGGCCGCCGTGCTTGCCCTGCAGCGTGCACATACCCGTCATGGTCTGCAGCACCTGGTCGTAGCCGGCCTTGTCCTTGAGCGGGCCCGTCTCGCCGTAGCCGGTGACGGCGCAGTAGATCAGGCGCGGATTGATGGCGCGGAGCTGCTCGTAGCCGATGCCGAGCCGGTCCGGGACGCTGGGGCGGAAGTTGTGGACCAGGATGTCCGCGTTGCGCACCAGCGCAAGCAGCCGCTCCAGGCCGGCCGGATCTTTCAGGTCGAGCACCACGCCCAGCTTGCTTCGGTTGACGCCCAGGAAGGCCCGGCTCTCGGCTTCCAGCGTCGAAGGATACTTGCGCAGGTTGTCGCCCGCCGGCGGTTCGACCTTGAGGACCTCCGCGCCCTGGTCCGCGAGCAGCGAGCAGCCATACGGGCCGGCGATATAGGCGCTCAGGTCGAGCACGCGCACGCCGCTCAGCGGGCCAGGCTGTCCTGGCCGCGATGCGCCGAATGCGCCGAATGCGCAGTCTGCGGCAGTCATGTTGGTTTGCATAAAGCCTCCGGATGCGGATGGAAACTCAGTCCGCGACAATGTTCTGCTGCCTGGCAAGCTGCTTCCACCTGGCGACATCGGCGGCGATGGTGTCGGCGAATTGCCTGGGGGTGACGGGTTTTGCCTCGGCGCCTTCCTTGAGGATGGCGGCCTTGACGGATGGCTTGGCCAGGGCCGTGTTCACTGCCGCATTGAGCCGGTCGACGACCGCCGCGGGTGTGCCCGCGGGCGCGAGAAAGCCCCACCAGAGTTCAAACTCGTAGCCCGGGACGGCGCTGGCCATGGGGACCAGGTCCGGCGCGATGGGGCTGGGCTTCAGGCTGGTGATGCCAACGGCCCGGACCTTGCCGGCCCTGACCATGGGCAGCAGCGAGGGGCCGCTCGAGATCAGCACCTGCGTCTGGTTGCCGATCAGGTCGGTGATGGCTGGCCCCATGCCGCGGTAGGGCACATGTGTGATGGCGAGTTTCCCGGCCCTGGCCTTGAGCAGTTCCGTGCCGAACTGATTGACGCTTCCGGGGCCCGAAGACGCATAGTTGAACTTGCCCGGATTGGCCCGGATCGCGTTGACCAGATCCTGCGGCGTCCTGGCGGGAAAGTCATTGCTGACCGCCACGATGAAGGGGCCCTGGGCCAGCATCGCTACCGGCGCAAAGCTCTTGATCGCGTCGTAGGGCAGCTTGCTCTGTATGGCCGCGTTGGTCGTCATGCTCGAGGACACCGCGACCAGGGTGTAGCCATCGGACGCCGCCTTTGCCACGATCCCGGTACCGGTGTTGCCGCTTGCGCCGGGCCGGTTGTCGATGATCACCGGCTGCCTGAGCTCCTCGCCGATTTCCTTCGCCACGATCCGCGCGAAGGTGTCATTGGAGCCGCCTGGCGGATAGGGAACGACGATGGTGATGGGCTTGGACGGATATTCCTGCGCGGCGTGCGCATGGGGCGACGCGGCCAGCGTGCCGGACGCGGCGATCAGCGCGAAATATGCGGCGGCATGGCTTGACGTTGAGGTCTTCACGGTCTGTCTCCTGTATTTCTTGTGTGTATTGCCGCTTCAGGCCGCGACCAGTCCCAGTCGCCTGCCGATATCGACGATGGCCTGCGCCCGCCGCACGAAGGGCGCGTCGATCATCTTCCCGTCGACGACATAGGCGCCGATCCCCTTTTCCTGCGCCTGGGCGGCGGCCTGCACAACCCGCAGCGAATGCGCGATCTCCTCGTCGGACGGGCGATAGACCTCGTTCGCGAGTGCGATCTGGCTCGGGTGGATGCAGCTCTTGCCGACAAAGCCCATCTGCCTGGACATTTCCGCCTCGGCCCGGAAGCCCGCGGCGTCCCGGATGTCGGCGAACACGGTATCGCAGGCAAAGACATTGGCTTCGGCGGCGGCCATCCGCACGGCGAACATGGCCGCCGCGATGGCTGCCGGGTTGCGTCGATGGATGCCCGCAGGCTCGAAGAGATCCCCGAGCCCGAGCTGGAGCCCCGCGACACGCGGATGCGCGCAAGCCAGCTCGGCGGCGCGACGCAGCGCCGCCGGCGACTCGATGTTGAGCAGCAACCGGACCTTGGCGTCGGCCTCGGTGAAGCCGTTGGCCCGCTCCGCCTGCTCGACTGCCAGCGCCGCGCGGCGGACGTCATCGGCGGATTCCGGCTTCGGCACGTTCACCAGATGCAGTCCGGGCACCACGACAGCAGCAAGGTCCGCCTCGAAGTGCGCCGTGGCGATGCCGTTGACGCGAACGATCAGCACCTTGCCGGCCGCCCGTGCCTCGCTGGACCGCAGGAGCCGTGACAGGAGGGATCTGGCATCGGCCTTCCTCTCCTCGGCGACCGCGTCTTCCAGGTCGAAGGACAGGGCATCCGCGTCGCCTGCCAGCGCCTTCGGGAAGAACTCGGGGCGCGACCCGGGGACGAATAGCTTGCTTCTCATGGCCAACACCGTTGTTCTGTGGGAATGCAGTGCAGTGTGGGACATGCGATAACGAAGATAAACTATGCTTTTCTATATTCGTACAATAGAGAATCTATGGAAACCGCATATCTCAGGGCGTTTTCGCTGGTCGCCGGGACAGGGTCGCTGGCCGAAGCCGCACGACGGCTTGGCGTCACGCCGGCGGCGATTTCCCAGCAGATCCAGGTGCTCGAGCGAGAACTCGGGACCAAGCTGCTCGGGCGGGCCGGCAGGACCGTGGCGCCCACGGAGTCGGGGCGCCGTCTTGCCGAGCGCTGCGTATCGCTGCTCAGGGAGGTCGATGGCCTGCGCGGATGGGTGAACCAGGCCGACGAGGTGCGCGAGCTTCGCATCGGAACCATCAACACCGCGCTCCACAGCCTTCTGCCGGATGCGCTCGCGCGCTTCACGGCAGAACATCCCGGCGTGTCGGTCTACATACAGTCGGCGATGTCGGGCGAGCTTTACGACGCGATCAAGCAGTCGGAGCTCGATGCCGCCGTCTGCCTGCATCCGCCTTTCCCGATCCCGAAAGCCATCGCCTGGCAACTGTTGCGCCAGGAGCCGCTGGTGGTGCTGGCCGCGGAGCGCGACCGGCGCGTCGCGGCGCATGAGCTGCTGCGGACCAGGCCGCTTATCCGCTATGACCGGAACCTCGGCGGAGGGAGGCAGGCCGACGAGTACCTGCGCAAGGCTGGCATCGTGCCATCGCAAGAGCGCTTCGAACTCAGCTCCCTGCTCGCGATCGCGATGATGGTGGATCGCGGCCTGGGTGTCTCGCTGGTTCCGGATATCGCGTCGCCGCTCACCTCGGCGCTGCGTATCGTGAAGCTTGCGTTGCCGTCGGAGCCGGAGCCGCGCCGGTTCGGCGTGCTCTGGCGAAGGACGTCGCCGCGCGCCGCCCTGATCAGATCGTTCCTCGAGCAGGCCCGCCTCGCGGCGCGGACCTGAAGCGGGCACAGGCCTGTGGCACATCCGCGAACGCCGCCGGATGTGCACCATCGTGTCGCCACGCGGTCGGCCGGCACGAGGTGCGCCTCAAGGCTGCGGCCGTGTCGTTTCCGGCATCCGGCCACGGCGCCTGCCGCGCGACCGGTGCGCGACCGGTGCGCATCTGCGCCGCGCTACTACTATGCTATGGACAGACGAGGAGGATGCCCGGCGCGCAAGCGGATGGCCGCGTCTTCCGGGCCCTTCGCGGCGGCGCCGCCGGCAGGCGCGCCACCTGTGGCGCAATAGCGGCTTGGCCGCGGCGCACGGTCCACGCCACGCGGACGCGGCTGCCGCTCGCATTCGAGTCATGGCATTCAGTTCTGGAGGTGCCGCCATGCCACGCGCTTCACATTCCCTTCCCAGGCTGGGCGGTCCCCTTTATCTGACGGATGGCGGGCTCGAAACCACCCTGGTGTTCCTGGAGGGGATCGAGCTGCCATGCTTTGCGGCGTTTCCGCTGGTACTGACCGATGAGGGGCGCCAGCGGCTCGGGCATTACTTCGCGCCATACCTTCGCACGGCCGCCGAGCGCGGCCTGGGCTTTATCCTCGATACCCCGACCTGGCGGGCGAACCCCGACTGGGGCAAAAGGCTCGGCTTCTCGCCTCAGGCCATTGCCGACGCCAACCGCCGCTCGGCGGCGTGGGCCGCCGGGCTCGGACAAGCCCATGCCACGGCAACGACGCATATCGTCATCAACGGCGTGGTGGGCCCGCGCGGGGACGGCTACGAGGTCAGCGCCCGCATGAGCGATGCTGAAGCGCAGCAATATCATGCCTTGCAGATCGAGGCGCTCTGCGACGCGGGGGTGGACATGATCACCGCCGTCACCATGACGTATCCGGAAGAGGCGATCGGCATCGTGCGTGCCGCCAGGGCAGTCAATGCGCCGGTGGTGGTGTCCTTCACCGTGGAGACGGACGGCAGGCTGCCGTCGGGCGACGCGCTGGGCGAGGCGATCGGGCGCGTCGACCGGGACACCGCCGACGGGCCGCTCTACTACATGATCAACTGCGCGCACCCGAGCCACTTCGATGGCGTGGTGTCGGGCGGGACCGGGTGGGCCGGGCGCATCGGCGGCGTGCGGGCAAACGCATCCACCAAGAGCCACGCGGAACTCGACGAGTCCGACACGCTTGACCCGGGCGATCCCGCCGACCTTGCCGGGCGCTACCTGGGGCTGTGCCGGCACCTGAAGCAACTCGCGGTGGTTGGCGGCTGTTGCGGCACCGATCACCGGCATATCGTCGCGATCTGTGACGCCTTTGCGCAGAATCCCCGCGCGCGCCAGGGCGGCGCCGGCGCCTGATAGCGCGTCCGTCGGGCCGGGCTACAGCCGCGCCCCGAGCCGCCCGAGCACGCCGAGGCCGGGCTGGCCGCCAAGCGCCTCGGAGATGTCCGCCGCCGCCGCAATCACCAGCGCGGCGCACGCGCCCAGGTCCGCCTGGCGCACGCGCTCGGCCGGCCCTGAAATGCCCACCGCGGCGATCACGGTGCCGCGCGAGTCCAGGATCGGCGCCGCCACACCCCATACGGTCTCGCGCCATTCGCCGCGATTGACGGCGTAGCCCTGCTCGCGCACCGTGCGCATTTCCTTCATGAAGGCCGCCGGCCGCGCGATGGTATGCGGCGTTTGCGGCTGCAGGTGGCGCGCCATCTCCGCGAGCACCGATTCCCCGGCAAACGCCAGCTGTGCCTTGCCCGTCGCCACGCAGTACGCCGGTGCACGGCCGCCGATCTGCGTGTACGCGCGCACGGGCGCCAGGCTTTCCACCTTGTGCACGTACACGACCTCGCCGCGGTCCAGCACGGACAGGTGCACGCTCTCGCCGGTCCGATTCAGCAGCGCCTCCATCTGGCGCTCGGCGTGGCGGCGCAGGTCCAGCCGCGCCAGCACCGCCGAGCCCAGCTCCCATAGCTTGATGGACGCCGAGTATGTGCCGCTGTCCTCGTCGCGAATCACATAGCGCAGCCCGGTCAGCCCTTGCATGAGCCGGTGCACATTGCTTTTCACCATGCCGAGTTCGGTGGCGATCTGGGTCAGGTTGAGGGGGCGGTCGGCGCGCGAGAGCAATTCCAGCACGGCCAGCCCCTTGAGCAGGGTGTTGTTCATGTTCCCGAATATAGAACACTCGTACCGCTTTTGAGAAAGTGTGCCTGTGTTCGATACATCGACAGGCAGACCTGCATGGCCGGCGCCACCGCCAATGATGGCAGCCCGGCCGGGCCACCATCCGGTGCGGACCGGCGCTGGCGCGGCATCTGGCATATTTGTCCGGTTGCGCCCGGCACTATCGAGCCGGTGCACACGGTGAATGCACCGGCCGCATAAGCATGGCGCTTGGAGAAAAGCCGGCTTAATCTTGCGCTCCTGACCTGACCAGCAAGGAGCCCAGATGTCGGCCAGCCCGTTGTTTGAACCGTTCCAGTGCAAATCCCTTCGCTTGAAGAACCGGATCGTCATGGCCCCCATGACCCGCTCCTTCTCGCCGCGCGGTGTGCCTACCGCGGACGTTGCCGCCTACTACGCGCGCAGGGCGGCGGCGGAGGTGGGCCTGATCGTGACCGAGGGCACCGCGGTGGAACGCCAGGCGGCGAAGAACGACCCGGACGTGCCGGATTTCCATGGCGAGGCACTGCCGGCCTGGCGCAGCGTGGTGCAGGCGGTGCACGGGCAGGGCGGCGTGATCGCGCCCCAGTTGTGGCATGTCGGCGCCGTGAGGGGCCGCCATGAACACTACAAGCCGCAGCCGGTAGATTCGCCGTCCGGCATGTCGAGGCCCGGCAAGGTCTTCGGTGCGCCCATGACCGAGGAGGCCATTGCGGATACGGTAGCGGCATTCGGGCGCGCGGCCAGGGATGCGGTGGCACTGGGTTTCGATGCCATCGAACTGCACGGCGCGCATGGCTATCTGATCGACCAGTTCCTCTGGGCGGGCACCAACACGCGAGCAGACCAATGGGGCGGCCAGAGCCTGGCCGAGCGGGCGCGCTTCGCGGCGGCGATCGTGCGCGAGACGCGCAGGGCCATCGGCCCCGACGTACCCCTGATCATTCGCCTCAGCCAGTGGAAGCAGCAGGACTACACCGTGCGGCTGGCCGCGACGCCGGAAGAGATGCGGCAATGGCTCGAGCCGCTGGCGGACGCCGGCGTGGACATCTTCCACTGCTCGCAGCGGCGCTTCTGGGACGCGGAATTCGACGGCTCGGACCTGAACTTCGCCGGCTGGGCGAAGAAGCTGACCGGCAAGGCCGTCATCACGGTTGGCTCCGTTGGCCTGAGCGGCGATTTCATCGGCGCATTCGGCGGGGAGAGTTCCCGCCCGGCCTCGATCGAGGCGCTGCTCGAACGCCTCGACCGCGGCGAGTTCGATCTGGTGGCGGTCGGACGCGCGCTGCTGGCGGACCCGGAATGGGTGGTCAAGATCAAGGAGAACCGGACCGCGGAGCTCGGTGATTTCGAGCGCGCCAGCATGGCAACGCTGTACTGAGCAGGGCCGGCCCTTTCTGGGGGAATCGGGGGAGGGCCGGCCGGGACGCATCGGGCAGTTGCGCGCCGCGAGTGCAATGGCAGGCACTGACCTGGCGATACGGCACTGCCCCGCGTCACATTGAGACGATGGGGCAAACGATTGCGGGTTCCTGTCGGTGCCGGCGCGGCCGGTCTAAGTACAATGCTTATCATTTCCATTTGAAAAGCATCGTATGCGGACGACCGTGAAATTCTGCTGGATCGGCGCGCTGTGCTGGGCGTTGCTGGCCGGAGCCGCCACGGCCCAGCCCGTGGCACCCGTCGCCGACGCGAAGCAGCTCTGGCAATTGCTCGACTATGTCGCGGTCGACTACCACGGCGCGGTCGCCAATGGCGCGGTGGTCAGTGACAGCGAGTACCGCGAGATGCTGGATTTTGCCGAGGACGCGGCCCGGCAGGCCAGGGCGCTGCCCGATGGCGCGGCCAAGGCCAAGATCGCGGGGATCATCGAACAGTTGCGCGCCGCCATCGTGCGCAAGGCCGATGCCGCCGAGGTGGCGGGCCTTGCGCACCAGGCCAACGCATTGCTGGTCGGTGCGTATGCGATACCGGTCTCGCCGGCGAAGCCGCCGGAACTGGCCCGGGGAGCGGCGCTCTTCGCCGCGCAGTGCGCGGCCTGCCACGGCGCGGCCGGTGCCGGCGACGGTCCGTTGGGCGCCAGGCTGGAGCCGCCACCGATTGCCTTCACGGATGCGGGGCGCGCGCGCTCGCGCAGCCTCATGGCGCTGTACCAGGCCATCACCCAGGGTGTGAAAGGCACGGCGATGCCGGCCTTTGCGACCTTGCCGGACGAAGACCGCTGGGCGCTCGCCTTCTTCGCCGGCGGCTTGTCGCACAGCGACGCCATGCGCGAACGCGGCAAGGCGCTGTGGAAATCCGATGCCGCGGCCCGGGAGGTCTTTCCCGATCTCGGCGCCATGACAGGCGCGACCGAGGCCGAGGCGGCGCGCAAGCTGCCCGAGGGCAGCGCGCGTGACGTGATGGCCTATCTGCGCGCGCACCCGGAAGTCATCAATGCGGGCAAGCCGTCCGGTCTTGCCCTGTCCCGCCAGCGCCTGCAGGAAAGCGTTGCCGCGCTGCGCGCGGGCGAACGCGACAATGCGTCGCGCTTTGCGTTGTCGGCCTACCTGGATGGCTTCGAGCCGATCGAGCCGACCGTGGGCGCGCGGAACAAGGCGCTGCTCGCCGAGGTCGAGGAGGCCATGCTTAGCTACCGCTCCGCCATCTCGAAGGGGACGCAGCAGGAGGCAGAGCAGGGCGCACAGCGGCTGGAACAATTGTTCGGCCGGGTCGAGCGCGAGCTGGAGGATACGCCCGCCAGCCCGACGGCGACCTTCCTGGGTGCGCTGACGATCCTGCTGCGCGAAGGCCTGGAGGCGCTGCTGATCGTGGTCGGCATGGTTGCGGTGCTCAAGCGGGCCGATCGCCGCGACGCACTGCGCTACGTGCACGGCGGATGGATGGCGGCGCTGGTGGCGGGCGCGCTGACCTGGGCGGCGGCAACCTACCTGGTCACCATCAGCGGCGCCAGCCGGGAACTGACCGAGGGGGTCGGATCGGTCTTCGCCGCGCTCGTGCTCCTGAGCGTCGGCCTGTGGATGCACCAGAAGAGCAGCGCCGGCCGCTGGCAGGCTTACCTAAAGGAGAAGCTCTCGTCGGCGATGGACCGGCGCTCCGCGTGGGCGCTGTTCATGCTGTCGTTCGTCGCGGTCTACCGGGAAGTGTTCGAAACCGTCCTGTTCTATTCCGCCCTGGCGGCGAACGGCAGCCATGCGGCCTTGCTGGCAGGCTTTCTCGCCGCCGCCCTGGTCCTGGTCGTGGTGGGCTGGATCCTGCTTCGCACCAGCGCCCGCATCCCGATCGGCAAGTTCTTCTCCGTGACGTCGATACTCGTCGGCGTGCTGTCCGTGGTACTGATCGGCAAAGGCGCGGTGGCGCTGCAGGAAGCCGGCTGGATCGGCGCCACGCCGATCGACGGACCGCGGCTCGATATCCTCGGCTTGTTTCCCACGGTGCAGACCCTCGGCGCGCAGCTTGCCGTGCTGGCGATCGTGCTGCTCGGGTTTGGCTTCAATGTGATGACGGCGCGCAAGTCCGGGGCGAAATGAGCATGCACCGACGCGAGGCGCCGGACCGTCCGGCTGCTGAGGCGGCGCTGGTCCGGCACGACGCGCCGGCAGAGGGTGGCCGGCGTCGCCTTGCCCGGCGGGTGCCTCGTCAGTGCGTGCCGGGCCACAAGGCGGACGTTGCCGAGAAATCCGCCTCTTCGCCGGCAATTGCCCTCAGGTTCGATACCAGCGACCGGGCATCGCCGCCGCGCCAGTGAAAGCAATACTTGAGGTTCTGCGGGGCCGGGGTGCTGGCGAGTTCAGCCAGCTTGCCGGCGCGGACGAGCGGCGCGACGTAGGCGCGCGGAAACAGGCTGATGCCCACGCCGGCGATCACCAGCGCGATCAGCGCCGCCAGGCTGTTGCACACGACGGCCCGCGAAATGACGATCTGCTGGCTGTCGGCCCAGTTTTCCAGCGCGCGTGACAGGCCGGCCTCGGCGCTGAGCATGATCACCGGATTGTCTTCGAAGTGCGCCGGTGTCAGGACGGTCCCCGGCGCAAGCCGCTGTGGCGCGGCCATCCAGCGGTATTCGAGCTCGCCCAGGACGTCGAAGGAGAGCGCCATCGAGGCAATCGGGCCGGGCACGATCGCAAAGTCCAGTTCGCCCCGCTCGAGCCGCTTTTCCAGGTTTCGCGTGAGGTCGACCTGTGGTTCGAGCACAAGGTTCGGATGCAGGTCGCGCACGCGCGCCACGAAGCGCGGAAACCAGGTCGAGGCGACCAGTTCGCTGATGCCGAACCGGGTGCTGCCGCGTAGCGAAGCCGCCACGTCGAGGTCGGCCCGGATCCGGCTCTCGATGTCCAGCATGCGCATGGCGTGCTCCACCAGTTGCGCGCCGGCATCCGTCAGCACGGCGCGTTGCCCGGTGCGGTCGAACAAAGCCTTGCCGAGGTCGCTTTCCAGCTCCGCGATCCGCTTGGACAGCGTCGATTGCGTGACGTGCAGGCGCTTGGCCGCCACGGAAAAGCTGCTGAGCCTGGCGGCCCAGAAGAACGCTTCCAGCTGTTTGAGTGTCATCGGCATCCTCGCTTGTCGACAGGAACGGAGCGGAACGCATCATATTCCTTTTGTTCATATGCCATATTGAATAATTGTCGCTTTCTTCATCATCCGGTGCTGCGTATCGTTGGCGCATTGTTCGACGATGCCTGGTGAGGAATGACATGAAACGTGGTCTGCGCATATTGCTTTGTGGTCTGCTGGCGTGCGGCTGCGCCGGGGCGTTCGCGGAGTGGCCCAACGACCGGCCGATCCAGGTGTTTGTCGGCTTTGCGGCCGGCGGCGGCACCGACACCATGGCGCGCACCATGGCGCCCTTCATCCAGAAGCACCTGGGCGGCCATGCCACGCTGGTCGTGCAGAACAAGCCGGGCGCCGCGGGAGAGATCTCCAACATCGGCCTGATGCATGCGGCGGCGGACGGCTACACCGTCGGCGTGGTGAACCTGCCCGCCATGGCATTCGGGCCCCTGTACCGCAAGACGCAGTTCGACCCCAATGCGCTCCAGCTCGTCGCCCGCGTGCTGAGCGATCCCACCATTCTCGTCGCCAGGAAGGACATTCCCTACAACTCCCTGGGCGATGTGGTGGCAGCGCTGAAGAAGCGCCCCGGCTCGCTGTCGTTCGGCCATAACGGCGTGGGTACCAACGGCCACCTTGCGCTGTTGCAATTGCAGAATGCCGGCGGCGTGAAGCTGAACGACATTTCCTTCAACGGCACCTCGCAGTCGAAGACCGCGCTGTTCGGCGGCCATATCGATTTTGCCGCCGTCACCACGGGCGAGATGCAGGACGCGGGCAAGGAGGCGGTACCACTGAAGATCCTCGCGCAGATGAGCGACCGGCGTGCCGCCTCGATGCCGAACGTTGCCACCGCGAGGGAACAGGGCATCGACGACGTGATGCCGGCGGAGCGCGGTATCGCCTTGCCGGCGGGCGTTCCGCCGCAACTGGTGGCGAAGCTGAGGCTGGCGATCCAGGCGACGCTCAAGGACCCCGAATACCTGAGGAAGGCGGGCAACGACGCGCCCGTGCTCGCCTATCTGAACGGCGACGAGTGGGCCAGGGAGATCGCGGGCCGCCGGGCGGTCATGCGCAAGCTGGCCGACAGCATGCCGAAGGAGTGATGGCGATGCGTGCAGCAACACCGGCTTCGACGAAGGCGTCCTTGCGCAAGCTGCTCCGGGAGGAGTCCTTTGTCGTCGCGCCCGCGGTGCATGACGTCTTCAGCCTGCGGCTGGTCGAGCAGGCCGGCTATGCGAGCGCATGCATCAGCGGCGCGATGCTCTCGTACGCCATGCTGGGCGTGCCGGATATCGGGCTGCTGAGCCTTACGGAAACGGTCGAGCATTGCCGTCGCCTCGCGCGCGCGTCCTCGATCCCGATCACCGCGGATGGCGACGCCGGCTTCGGCAACGCAAGAGGGGTGCACCACGCCGTGGCGCTGTTCGAGGAAGCCGGCGCGGCCGGGCTCAACCTCGAAGACCAGGTGGTGCCGAAGCGTTGGGGCGCCACGGCGCCGAAGGAAGTCGTCTGCGTGCCCGAGATGGTGTCGAAGATCCGGGCGGCATGCGCAGCCCGCCGCGACCCGGACTTCCTCATCATTGCCAGGACCGATGCTTTCGCCTGCGAGCCGGCGGAACAGGTGATCGCGCGCGCCAGGGCGTATGAGCAGGCGGGTGCGGACCTGTTGCTGCCGATCGCGCCGCGCTCCGGGGAAAACGTGGAAAGGCTGGTCAAGGCACTGGAGATTCCGGTCACGCTCAGCATCGGGACAGGCCTGGCGCCGAGTCCCGCGTCGGCCAGCCTGTCGCTGCAGCGGATCCGCAGCCTGGGCGTGCGCAGGGTGAGCCTGACGACGCTGCTGCCCGGTGCCGCGACCCAGGGCATGGCCGACGGCCTCGACGCCCTGCGCCGCGCACTGCAAGGCGAGATCCCGGGGCCCGGGGATGCGCCGGCGGTGCGGGGCGTGCGCAGCTTCGATGCGCTGTTCGATGCGCCTTCGCAGGCAGCGTTCGAGGCATCGTTGCTTGACGGGCTGCTCCAGGTGCCTTAGCCGCCTTGGCCGCCCGGACTTTCAGTGGCGGCCGGTAGCTGCCACTGGTTGCCGCCGGTTGCCGCCGGAGGGGGGCGGCACGGCCACATGTACGAAGCAAAGACGCAACAGCAAGAAATCGCGACGTTGGCGCATGGCCGCGCGCACCGGCGCACCGCACACTCGGCTCGTGTCCAACGCCATCTCCCATACGCCATGACCCGCCTGCCGATCCAGACCGCAGAAACTGCACCCGAAGCCAGCCGTCCCTTTGTCGACCGCGCCATCGCGAGCAACGGCTTCCTGCCGAACCTGATCGCTGTCCTTTCCAATGCGCCCGCCGCGGTGGAAGCCTACCTGACACTATCGGAGATCAACAGCCGCGGCTCGCTGACGCTGGCCGAGCGCGAGGTGGTGCAGATCACCGCCGCCACCACGCATGGTTGCAGCTTCTGCGTGGCCGGCCATACGGCGATTGCCATCAAGAAGGTGAAATTCGATGCCGACACGGTCGGCGCATTGCGTGCCCAGGCCGCCTTGCCGGACGCCCGCCTCGAGGCACTCGCCGAATTCACCCGCGCGGTGATCCGCGACCGGGGCGCGGTACCGCAAGCCGATTTCGATGCCTTCGTGGCGGCCGGCTTCGGCGCCGGCCAGGCGCTCGAGGTGGTGCTCGGTGTCAGCCTCGCCACACTGTGCAACTTCGGCAACAACCTGGCGCAAACGCCGCTCAATCCCGAGCTGGAAGCCTACCGCTGGACGCGCGCCGCCGCGTGACGCCAGGCGCCACGGGCCGCGCGTCGCGGCCCCTGCGCAATGCGTAGCGGCATGCAGTCCGGGGGTGGGGGAGGCGCCCGGTCCGGTCCCGGACACGTTGCGCTGAAGCTCACGCCGGTGTTCTACGTGGCGCTGGGCAGGATGGCCGGCGGCAAGCCGCCGGTGGACAAGCACCACAGCCATGCGCGGCCGCTGCACGTCGCGCACGCGTCGTCGGCGCCGGCGGCTCCGGCCAGGTAGTCCTTGCCCGGTGCCACCGCCGGAGGATCTCGCCGGGGCAAAAAAAAGCGCAGCGAAAGCTGCGCTTGAAGCAGAACCAGACTGTTGTCACGGAGAGGAGCACAACAAGCTTGCTGCTTCCAGTAAGGACAGAAAAGGACGCTTGCGTTCCACGTCGGGACCCGGGGAGGAGGATGCCGGGCCTTGTGCAGCACGATATCAAGCGGGGCCGCGCGGAAAAAGCCGCCGGACGGGAACACACTGTTCTGCGATTGCCAACAACGGGGCGCCTGGCTGACTTGGCGGACGCTGCGCGCCCTCGCGCATCTGCCGGCCTCTTGTGCCTGACTGCGGGGTCACTTTCGTTTTGTCGTTGGAATCGAGATAAAGAATCCCATTTCCGACCATTTATCCGCGGGCATCCGGCAACCATAATCCCTGCACCGGATACCTTCAGGTGCCGGTTCCCGGCAGGACGATTGTCCGGCCGGGATGGAAAGACACCGAACGCACATCACCGATCCCGGGACCGGGCGTTCCAACCCCCGTCACGAGATCGCCATGTATCCCAGCTCTTCCTCAACCCGCCCGCTGTTGCGCAACGGGGCCGCCTTGCTCCTGATCGCCGCTGCCACCATGTCCGCGGCCTACGCCAACACGCCGGCCACGCCGTCCGACCCATTGGAACCGGTGAACCGCGCGGTCTTCGCCTTCAACGACCATCTCGACCAATATGTGGCCGCGCCGATCGCCAAGGGCTACAAGGCCGTGACGCCCAGCCCCGTGCGCACCGCGGTGAGCAATGTCTACTCCAATCTCTCGGACGTCGGCAACTTCGCCAACAACCTGCTGCAGGGCAAGGGCGTGGCGGCTTCGGAAAGCCTGATGCGCGTGGCGATCAACTCCGTATTCGGCATCGGCGGCCTGATCGATATCGCGACGCCGGCGGGGCTGCAAAAGCACTCGCAGGACTTCGGCCTGACGCTCGGCGCGTGGGGCGTGCCGGCCGGGCCGTACGTTGTCCTGCCGCTGTTCGGGCCGAGCACGGGGCGCGACGGCGTCGGCCTGCTCGCGGACCATTGGCTGGCGCCCGTCAGCTACCTGGATCCCGCCTGGCGCAATAGCGCGACGGATACGGCCATCGTCAACGGGCGCACCAACGTGCTGGGCGCTACCGACCTGCTCTCGCTGGCTGCGCTCGACAAGTACACCTTCGTGCGCGATGCGTATCTGCAGCGCCGCAACTATCTGCTGAGCGACGGCAAGACCGAGCTGCCGGTCTATGACGATCCCGACGCCGGTTCGGCGCTTGCCGCCTCCACTTCCGAGCCGGTGCCGGAGCCGGGAACGGCCGCGGCGCCGGCGCCGGCACCGGCGCAGGGCGGCGACTGACCGGTGCGCGCCGGCCGGACATGAACCAGCGGGCCGCCGCACGGCGGCCGCCTTACCGGAGTGACGAAGATGGACCTGAAGAGTTGTGCAGCCATTGTGTGCGGATGGCTGGTGGTATGCGTGGGTTGTGGCTGGCTGACCGGCGCATTCGCGCAGTGGTTCTCGATGTCGTAAGGGCAGGCCTGACGACTGGCTATTGTCACGGCACAGACGAGTATCCCCGGCCGGAGGCTTTCCCGCGGCCGCATCCAGGCGCATGGTGCCGGCATTCGCTTTTCCCCACGCCCATGCTGCAATCACCTCGTATCAACCGCCCGAGGTCATCGCGGCGATGCTGCTGCCCGGCATTCAACTCGCGCGCAGGCAGCAGGTGCAGGCGGAATGACGGCGGTGCGCTCAGCGCGCCTTGTCTGCGGCCGGGGTGGTGGGGCGCCGCGCGGGCAGGTTGCGGACGATGCAGTCCACCGCCCGCGTGTCGGAC
The DNA here is from genome assembly GCF_056396525.1 of Cupriavidus sp. 05T41. NCBI lineage: Bacteria > Pseudomonadati > Pseudomonadota > Betaproteobacteria > Burkholderiales > Burkholderiaceae > Cupriavidus > Cupriavidus sp. 05T41. Next base: position 57,642 of record NZ_JBFTLQ010000018.1, on the reverse strand, counting down.
TTGCCCTGCCCGAGCCCGCCGGTCACGGAGTCGCGGTACTGGGCCGGCGTGATGCGCTGGTAGTAGAGCCGCGAGGTCTGGTCCAGCCAGTAGACGTAGTCGCTGCCGCCCTGTGCGCCGTTGGTGCGCAGCCATTCGCTGACATTGTTGTCGCCGATCATCATGTTCGGGCATTCGCGCCGCAGGCCGTCCAGGTAGGCGTCGAAACCGCGCGCCTGGATGTTGTCGATGGCGTCCGGCGCGCAGGCGGCGCTCAGCAAGGCTGCACAGGCGGCGGCGAGCCTGGCGAAAGCAGGGAGGCAAGGTGCGGACATGGCGGTAGCAGGATTGTCTGCCATGCGTGAAGGGGTGGCGACGCCGCGGTTGCATGGGCAAGGATAAGCCGGCGTGCCGCCACCGTGGCTGCCTCGCGAAACTTTTCACATGGGGACCGGAAACGCTTGAATCGCCCGCCGGACCAGCCAGCAGGCCGGCTCGCAGCGCGCTCAAGAGCGCGGCTGCAGCTTGCGGTAGTGGTTGAAATGCCGGATCGCGCCGCGTGCATTGCCCAGTTCCTGGTGCAGGCGGGCCGCGTTGAAGTGCGCGTCGGCGAAGTCCGGCAGCTGGGCGATGCAGCGCTCGTAGCTGGCCAGCGCTTGGCGCGGGTGGCCGTCGTCCTCCAGCGCCACGGCCAGGTTGAAGTGGAGCAGCGGCTCTCCAGGCAGGTGCGCCAGCGCTTCGCGGTACAGCGTGATGGCGTCGGCGTAGCGGCCCGCGTCGCAGAGCATGCAGCCGAGGTTCAAGTAAGCGTCCAGGTAGCCGGGAAAGGCCGCGAGCGCCTGGCGGTATGCCGCCTCGGCTTCGGCGGGCGCGCCGGCCTCCAGTTCGCAGGCAGCCTCGAAGTGGTCCACGGCCGCCCTGGGACTGGCCTCGGGCGAGGCGGGCCGCTGCAGCGGCGCCACGCCGGCATCCGCCTCGGGCTCGAAATCCATCAGCAGCTGGCCCGAATCCACATGCCATTGCAGCCGGCCCTCGCGTGCGGCCACCTGGTTGCCCACCGCGATCACGCGCACGCCGGACAGCGGCTGCCCGTCGCCGCGCGACGCTTTCAGGTGTGCCAGCGAGCGCAGGATGCGCCGGCTCGGGATCTTGGCCGCGCGCAGCGAACGCGCGGTGCGCAGCATGACCACGTCGCGGAAGGTGAAGCGGAATTCGCGTCGCGCGCCGCGCGAAGGCGTGACGATGCCCGCGGCGATCAGCCGGGACGCGACGGCCCGGGAAATGCCGAGCATGGCCTGCACTTCCCGCAGGGTATAGGTGGGCATCCGCGCTACCTGTTCGCGCTACCTTCCGCGCTATTTCTTGGCCGCGGTGCGGCGGGCCGGGGCGGGCGCCGCGGGGGTGGCGCGCTTTGCGCTCTTGCGCTCCTTCGGCTCGGCGGTGGCTGCGGTGGCCGCGGCGCGCTTGCGCTGGCCGACGCTGGCGCGCAGCGCTGCCATCAGGTCGATCACTTCGGCGCCGCCGCCTTCGGCCGTGCGTTCCTCGGCCACCGTGATCTTCTTGCCGGCAATCTTCTTGTCGATGGCGGCCAGGATGCGCTCCTTCTCCTCGTCGACATAGGCCGACGAGTCGTAGCCGTCCACCGAGTTCTGCTCGATCAGTTGCTGGGCCAGCGCGAGCTCGGCCGGCTGCACGTCCGCCTTCTCCACATGCAGGTCGGTCATGGAGCGGACTTCATCGGCGTACAGCAACTGCTGCAGGATCAGCCCGTCTGCGCCCACGCGCACCTGCACCATGGCCTGCTTGCCTTTCCAGACCCAGCGCGCCAGCGCGCAGGTGCCGGTCTGCCGCATCGCTTCGGCCAGCAGGTTGTACGGCTTGGCGCCGCGCCGGTCCGGGCCGAGGTAGTAGGCCTTCTCGAAATAGATCGGGTCGATGGCGCCGGACGGCATGAACGAGACGATGTCGATGGTGTGCTGGGCCGTTGCGTCCAGCACTTCGAGCTCTTCCGGCTCGAACACCACGTAGTGGTCCTTCTCGAACTCGTAGCCCTTGACCATGTCGGCACGGTCCACCACGACGTCCTCGCGCAGGCAGACATATTGCTGCTTGAGCCGCGAGCCGCAGCCCTTGTGCAGCAGGTTGAAACTCACGCCGGCCTTGCTTTCCGTGGCGGAGTACACCTTGACCGGGATCGAGACGAGCCCGAAACTCAGCGAGAGAGAGGCGATGGAGCGCGCGGCCATGGCAGTCCCCTTGGGTCGGGAGCCGGTACGTGCGCCGTACCGGAACGATATCGTCCAGCTTATACCGTGCCCGCGCCGCGCGGGCACCGGGGCTGGAGCGCGCACTGCACATTGTGGCGAAAAATCCCTAAAGTTCTGCCGTCCCGCGTCGTTATCCAGTCGGACGAAACGGGCGAAGTCCATGACAACGGGGAGATAGAGCAATGATGTCTTTTGGCAACCTGAGCATCCGCGCGCGACTGGGCGCCGGCTTCGCGGTGGTGCTGGTGCTGATGGCGGCGGGGATCGCGGCGGGGCTGGGCAGCCTGCCGGATGCGTCGGGCGGTGACCTGGCGCAGGCGGTCGCATCCGCGCGGACCTGGATGTACGGGCTATGGGTGGTGGCGCTGCTGGCCGCCGCCGTCTTCACCTTCGGCATCGCGCGCGGGGTGGAGCAGCCGCTGGGCGAGGCGGTCTTCATTGCCGAGACGGTGGCCTCCGGCGACCTGAGCCAGGAGTTCGAGACCGAGCGCGGTGGCGAGTTCGGCCGCCTGCTGCGGGGCATGGGCGAGATGGAGGACATGCTGACCGACCTGGTCAGCCGCATCAAGGGTTCCACCGATTCCATCACGGATGCATCCAGGCAGATCGCGGTGGGCAACACCGATCTGTCCCAGCGCACGGAAGAACAGGCCGCCGCGCTGCAGGAAACCGCCTCGAGCATGGGCGAGCTGACCGCCATGGTCCGCCAGAACACCGAGCGCGCGCATGCGGCCAACGACCTTGCCGCCAATGCCTCCGAGATCGCGCAGCGCGGCGGCGCGGCGGTGGGCGAGGTGGTGCAGACCATGCAGGCGATCAGCGCCAGCTCGAAGAAAGTGGTGGACATCATCGACGTGATCGAGGGCATTGCGTTCCAGACCAATATCCTCGCGCTCAACGCGGCCGTGGAAGCCGCACGTGCCGGCGAACAGGGGCGCGGCTTTGCCGTGGTGGCGGGCGAGGTGCGCACGCTGGCGCAACGCAGCTCTTCCGCCGCCAAGGAAATCCGCGCGCTGATCGGCGACTCCGCCGACCAGGTGCGCAACGGTTCCGTGCGGGTGGAGCAGGCCGGCGAGACCATGCGCGAGATCGTGGCAGCGTCGCGCCAGGTGACCACCATCCTCAAGGAGATCTCGGTGGCTTCGGCGCAGCAGAGCAGCGGCATCGACCAGGTCAACCAGGCCGTGATGCAGATGGATTCGGTCACGCAGCAGAACGCGGCGCTGGTCGAGCAAGCCGCGGCCGCGTCGTCGGCGCTGGCAGAGCAGGCACAACAACTGCAGGCTGCGGTAGGCGAGTTCAAGCTCGACTGAGGCCGTACCGGGACGGGCCCGCGCGATGCGGGCCCGTTCGCGCAGCTTTGCACGTGGATTGAAATTTTTACCTGCCGCGCGGGCCGTTCGTGCCCGCCGCACTCCCGGGCCGCCGTGCCCGCCCGCCAGCCGGATCTCGCGCGCCTGAAGCGGCGCATGGCGCCGGTATTGCGCGCCACGGTCACTCTCCAGCCACTATCCTTGAACCGGGCATCGATGTTGCGAGCCATCCTGGTGCGACGAGTCACCGCGCGTGGCTAGCTCGTGACATGGCGCGTGCCCGGACGGACGTGTCGACGCGCCGCCACCGCGCGGCCACCGCGGCTATCGTGGCCGACCAAAGGAGTGCTCTATGACAAAAACCGTGAAAAGCAGATTGCTGGCGGGTCTCCTGCTAGCCTCCGGGCTGGTGGTCTGCGCGCAGGTCAGCGCGCAGCCCGGCCCCGAGCGCGGCTATCAGTACCAGGACAAGTCCGGTGAGGACCAGCGCCGCCCCGGTGGCCCGGGGCCCGGTGATGACCGCAACAACAACCGCATGACCCCGCAGCGCTGGCACAAGGGCGACCGGCTCCCGACGGAGTACCGCGACCGCCAGTACATGGTCGAGGACTGGCGCCAGTACAACCTCCCCGCGCCGCCGAAGGGACGCCACTGGGTGGGCGTCGGCGCGGACTTCTATCTGGTGGCGCCCAACGGCGCGATCATGGACATGGGACCGGGCGGCCGCTAGGCGGTCGATTCCTCTCGCCGGCGGTCCGGCGGCCCATGCCACCACGCTTGCCCCGCGCACGATGAACGTGTAGCCGGGCAAGCAGGCCGGCGCGCACCTTTTCTCGCACGCCGGCTTTCCGTTCGGCTTGCCTTGTCCCCCGCTTTTTTCCGTGTTTTTCCGTCTTTCCACGCCTTTTCCGCGCTTTTTTCCGCTTTCCATTGGCCTGCGTCAAAGCCGGTGCGACGCGCGCGCCAGGCCCTGGGCGCCGCGTTATTGCCGTGGCCTAGAATCAATCCAGCACCGGCCGGCGGCACGGCGCCCCCCGCTGCGTTTCCAGGTGTGTCTGGCGCCTGGATACCCGCAGCAGCGCGCGCCGTGCTCCGGCTGGTGCAGCGGTGCGCCGCATGGCGCGCCGCAAGCCGACGGGCCGGCCGCGCCGCGCGCTTGCGCGCGTGTTCCCGCCCGGGTTGTTCCCCCACAGAAAAAAGGAATAAAGATGTCAACTCGCCGTCATTTCCTGAAAGGCATCCCAATCGTCGCCGCCGCGGGCGCGTTGGGTTTTTCCGTATCGGCGCGCGCGCAGGGCAGCGGGCCCATGGTGGATGAAAAAGACCCGCAGGCTGTCGGACTCGGCTACAAGGCCGATACCACCAAGGTGGACAAGGCCAAGTACCCGAAGCACGAGGCCAGCCAGCATTGCGGCAACTGCCAGCTGTTCCAGGGCAAGGCGACCGATGCCAGCGGCGGCTGTCCGCTGTTCGCCGGCAAGCAGGTCGCCGGCAAGGGCTGGTGCAGCGCGTGGGCGAAGAAGGCCTGACCGGGTGCCTGGGCAGGGCCCGGTGAAGTCAGGCAGGCGGGCGCGCATCCAGGCGCGCCCGCCTGTTTTGCCTTTCAGCGGTCGACCGGCCAGAGGGGCCGGCGTATGCGGCGATAGGGCAGCGTGCGCAGGTCCAGCGCCACCGAGCCCGGCGCGTCCGCGTAGATGACCTTGCGCGCCACGCCCGCGAACGCGGCGTTGAAATGCTGCGCCGACTTGACCACGATCAGCGTCTTGTCCTCGAGCCGGCAGCCCAGCTGCGTGAACACATCGGTGTGCAGGGCCTGCGCGCGCAGCGTGATCAGCACGATCTCGATGCCGTCGGCCTCCACCAGCGCCGCGTTGCCCACCGGCGCCGGCGCTCCCGACAGGCCGGTCATGACCATGTCCGGCACCAGTGCCTTCACCGTGCAATCGAGATCGATCGGGTCGCCCGACATCGGGCTGACCTTGCCGCCGATGCGCAGCGGCAGCCGCGCGCCCGTGCCGGCGCTGAACGCGATGCGCACCGCCACCGGATCCCACAGCGGGCCCAGCGCCACGTTGCGCACGCCGCGCGCATGCAGCCGGCGCAGCAGGAAGGTGGCATCGCCAGCGCCGCCGCCGCCGGGGTTGTCGCCGGCATCGGCAATCACCACCGGCGTGGCGTCGGCGGCCAGCGCCTCGTCGATGGCTTCGTCCGGGCCGGGACAGGCCGGCATGAGCAGTTCACGCAGGCCGGCCAGCTCGGCGGCCAGGCGCTGCGCGAGCCGCTGCGCGGCGGCGCCGTCGCCGTCCGCGTAGACCAGCAGCCTGGTGCCCATGTCGGGCACGTCGCCCCAGGGGAATCCGTGCGCGACGGAGATCGAGAGGATGCCGTCACGGCCTTCGAGCGCCATCAGGCGGTCGACATAGCTGCGCGCCGGTTCCTGGTTGGTGCGGATGGTGACGATCATGCCGCAGTCGGCCACCGCCGCCACCGGCGCGATGCGCCCGGCCACCTGCGCCGCGCACAGGTCCACCAGTTCCAGCGCGCGCTCGCGGATATCGGTGTGCGGATATTCCTTGTAGGCCACCAGGATGTCCGCCTGCGCCACCATGGCCTCGGTGAGGTGGCTGTGTGGGTCGATCTCCGCGCCGATCACCACGCCGGGGCCGGCCAGCGCGCGCACGCGCGCCAGCAGGTCGCCCTCGCAGTCTTCATAGCCATCGGCCACCATGGCGCCGTGCAGGCCCAGCAATACCATGTCCACCGGCAGCGCGCGGCGCAGGTCCGCCAGCAGTTCGTCGCGCAGGGTCTCGTAGGCATGGCGCGTGGTCACGCCGCCCGGCTGCGCGCCGGCGGCCATGCCCTCGATCACTTCCCAGCCATGCTCGCGCGCGCGCTGGCGCGCGGCCCACAGCGGGCCGCTGAACACGGCCATCTCGGGCGGGTGCGTGCCGGCGGGATAGTAGCCGCGGTCGACGAAGGCTTCCAGCGAGGTGGGCAGCGGGGCGAAGGTGTTGGTCTCGGTGGCGAGCGAGCCGGTGAATACGCGCATGGTCACTCCGGGGTCGCGCCCGAGTTGCGCACCACCGCGCCCCACTTGGTGATTTCGGCGGCCACGTGCTGGCGCAGCGCATCGGGGCTACCGCCGCCAGGCGTGGCGACCATCGCGGCGAGCTTCTCGCGCGTGTCCTTCTCGGCCATGATCGCGTTGACCTCCTTGTTGAGCGTGTCGACGACGCCGGCCGGCGTGCCGGCGGGCACGAACAGCGCGTACCACGAGGTGACTTCATACCCCTTCAGGCCGCTGGCATCCACGGTGGGGATCTCCGGCGCGGACGGGTCCCTGGTGGCGCTGGTCACCCCGAGCGCGCGCAGCTTGCCGCTCTTGATCAGCGGGATGACCGACGGCGCGGTGTCGAACATCACCTGCACCTGGCCGGCCATCAGGTCGGTAAGCGCCGGCGCGCTGCCCTTGTACTGTACGTGCTCCATCTGGATGCCCGCCATCATCTTGAACAGTTCCGCGGACAAGCGCGTGGACGAGCCCGCGCCCGAGGAGGCGAAGAAGATCCCCTTCGGATGCGCCCTGGCATAGCTGATGAATTCCGCCACCGTGGTCGCCGGTACCGAAGGGTTCACCGCCATGATGTTGGGAAAGCGCGTGAGCAGCGCCACCGGCGCGAAGTCCTTCTGGAAATCGAACGGCAGTTTCTTGTACAGCGAGACATTGATGGTGCTGGCGTTGGAGCCCAGCAGGATGGTGTAGCCATCGGCGGGCGCGCGCGCCACGCCGGCGGCGGCGATATTGCTGGCGGCGCCGGGCCGGTTCTCGACCACGAAACTCTGCCCGAGCCGCTCGGACAGCCGGTTGGCGACCAGCCTGGCCACGGCATCGGAGGAGCCGCCCGGCGCATAGCCCACCACGATCTTGACCGGCTTGTTCGGGTACGCGCCGTCCGGCGGGGCCGCGCTTGCCGGTTGCGCGCAGAACATGCCGAGGGCCGTGGCGGCCAGGAGGGAAGCAAAGGGTTTCATGAGTGTGGGTGCGAGGAGTTCGTGGCCACTGATTATTCGCAATTCCGGTGTCCTGAATCAATGTAAGCTATCCGGAATTTTGTTGCCTATTTGGCAACGATCGGGCGGCGGCGGACCGGCCCTTGACAGCCCCGGACAGCCCCGGACAGCAGCAACGAAGAGACGCACGGAAAACGAAGTGAACCAGGAGGGAAGCGATGGAGGGAGGGCTGAGCGCGCGGCGCCTGCAGTATTTCTTCGAGGCGGTGACCGCCGGCTCGGTGCGCGGCGCGGCCGAACGGCTGGGCGTGGAGCCATCCATCGTCAGCCGGCAGATCCAGTTGCTGGAGTCCGAACTGGGCGTGGCCCTGCTCGAGCGCAAGGGCAGGGGCATCGTGCCTACCGAGATGGCCTCGATCGTGATGGACCATTACCGGGACCGCCAGGCCAGCGAGCAGGCGATGATGGCGCGGCTCGACGAGGTCAACGGCCTGCAGCGCGGCGATATCCACATCGTCGCCAGCGAAGGGTTTGTCGATATCCTGATGGGCGGGGTGGTGGACGCGTTCTGCCGCGAGTTTCCCGGCGTGCGCGTCTCGCTGCGCGTGGCCGGCGCATCGGACGCGGTGCGCGCCGTGGCGCATGACGATGCGCATATCGGCGTGGTGTTCGGGCCGCCGGCCGATCCTGCCGTGCGCGTGGTCAGCGCGCGCAACCATCCGCTGTGCGTGATCGCCTGGCCGGATCATCCGCTTGCGCGCCAGCGCAGGCGCGCCACGCTCAAGGATGTGGCGCGCTACCCGGTGGCGCTGATGGCGCCAGGGTTCGGCCTGCGCCAGCTGATCCAGATGGCGGAGCTGTCCGAGAACATCGTGTTGACGCCGAGCTTCGTCGCCAACTCCATCGTGACGCTCAAGCGCTACGTGGAATGCCGGCTCGGGCTGACCTTCACCTCGGCGAATTCGGTGGTGAAGGAGGTCGCCCGCGGCGAGCTGGTCGCGCTGCGCACCAGCAATCCGATCTTCGAAGCCGCGCAGTCGCGCTTGCTCGTGCGGGCCAACCGGCCGCCAACCAGCGCGATGCGCGCGATACTCGCGCGCATCGAGGCGTCGGCCCTGTTCGACGGCGGCGGGCGGGCGCCCCGGGCTGGCGTCTAGTCCGGCGTCCAGGTCTTCAGGTCGGTCATCCTGGCTGGCGTGGCGGTCGATGCGGCGACGCCGCTGCCGTTGCCGCCCGATGGCGCCACTGCCGCGCTCGACGTGCCGGCCCCGGGCGAGGGGGCGGCGCCGGTTGTCGGTCCGCTGGTTGCCGGTCCGCTGTTTGCCGGTCCGCTCTTCGATGCGGTCGCGGCGCCATATCCGCTGACGCCGGCGCCGCCGTCCCGCTGCACGCGGATGCTGTTCTGCACCTCGGTCACGCCGAACACATGGTCGGCCAGGTCCTCGATATCGTATTTCTCGCTGCGGCTGCGCACGATCCCGCTCAGCGTGGCCACGCCTGCGGTCACCTCCACGCCGACCTGGCTGACATCCACGCCGCGCGCGTAGGCGAGCTGCTCGCAGATGGCTTCCCGGATGCGCTCGTCGCTGCGCTGGTAGCCCTTGGGGCCCATGCGCCGGGTCGGGGCCTGGCCTTCGCGCCGGGCTTCACGCTCATCGGAGCGGTCGCTGTCGTTGCCGAAGACTTCGCCCACCACCTCGCCTATGCGGCGGCCGAGGTTGTAGAGCGCGCCGTGCTCCTGCCCGCCGTCGCGGAAATCCTCGCGCGGGTCGTCGCGCTCGCCGCGATATCCGCGACGCGGATCGTCATGGTATGCGTCGCCATATTCGTCACGGGATGGCCGGCCATATGCATCGCCGCGCTTGCCGCCGGACTCGCCATACCCGCCGCCTGCCCCGCCGCTTGCCCCGCGGCCATATTCGCCGCCATACCCGCCGGCGTACTCGTCGCCACGCTGGTTGCCGTAGGCACCCCGGTACGGCATCGTGTACCCGTGGCCTTGCCGCTCGCCTTCCGGCGCGTTGCCATAGCCGCCGCGCTCGCCGCGCCCGCCGATATCGCTGAAGTAGCCGCGTGCGGCGTGCCGGCGCATGTCTTCATAAGGCCGGTCGACCTCGCGCAGCCACTCCTGGTCGCGGTTGCCGGATCCGTAGCTCTCGCCCAGCCGCCAGGCCTCCTCGTCGGCGCGGTCGTACTGGCCGTTGAGGCCATAGCGCAGGTCGCTGCGGTATTCGCCGCGGCGCTGGTCTGCCCGCTCGGACGGGTGGTCCGGATAGCTGTCGCGCCCGTATTCGCGCCCGTACTCCTGCCTTTGTTCGCGCCCGTAGCTGCGTTCGTCGCGGGCCGCTCCGCCGTCGCTCAGTTGTCCGGGCGCCAGGCGCTGGCGGCGGCGTTGCGCTTGCCAGTCGTCGGCATCGGATTCGGGCTGCCGTGCATCGCGGTCCGTGCCGCCCTGCTCGTAGCCGCGCCAGGCCTGGCCGCGGCGATAGCGTTCGTTGTAGCGGTCGTCCATGCTTGTCTCCTAGTGTCGGGTTGGCCATGGGCGCGCAAACGACGCGCGCCGCACGGGAACTCCAGAAGAGGCGCAAGAAACGTACCGCCGCCGCGTGGGTGCGGGGCAGGCCACAGGCGCGGGCTGCGGGCGCGCGCGCAAGGCGCGCGAGTGCCTGTACCGGCGGGGGAGATTGGAAGCATTGGCGGGTGCTTGTGTAAATCCTGCGCGATGGCGTGCGCGGATTCGGGCGGGCGATGTGCCTGCCCGGACACCCGGCCGATCGTCAGTGCTGCGATTCGACCTGGCGCTCGGCTTGCCGGCCGCGGCGCACGCTATGGTCGTGCAAGGTGGCTTTCATGCGCAGCAGCGAGGCCGTGAGCGCGGTGCGCTCTTCGCTGCTGAACGGCGCCACCGAGACCGAATGCAGCGCTTTCAGTGCGCTGTAGACGCGGTCTACGCGGGGCAGGGCGGTGGCCGGGACGAAGGGCTGGCCGGCCGGGTCGAAGGCAATCCAGCCATCGGCCTGCAGCGCGCCGAGCATGGGTTCGGATTGCGTGACGGAAATCAGCATCAGCCCGAAATAGGGCGCATGGCGCACGAATTCTTCCTGGCGTATCGCGCGCAGCAGGATCCATCCTGGATAATCGAGACCGACTTCGGAAAGGGTCTGGTCGAGCGCACCCTGCCACTCACGCACGCTCTCCATCAAGGCAAGAAGCACGGACTCAGTCGGTTCTAGAGCCTTAGGCCGCATTGATTTGTCTCCTGTCTTTGGGCATTGCCGCAGACCAGCGCCGGTGCTTGGCCGGCCCGGGCGGCGCGGGAACGCGGCGCTCCTCCTCCCCCCGCGTTTCCTGCGGATGCGACATTAGCAGACAATGATGACAATGGCGCAATCGAGTGCCCGCGTGACGGGCCAAAAAAGGCACGACACTGCGCTTGGCGCACTAAACCAAGGGAAAATCCCAAGCCCGGGCTTGTGCCTGCGGGCTTCACCGCGCCGCGGCGCGGATGTGCCTTCGATCACGCGGGCGCTCAGATTTCGAGCACCAGGCCGGGATCGAACTTCGGATTCTCCAGCTTGCCCTCGCGCGCATAGCCGCGCGGGTTGCACACCACGCGGGTGGCGCCCACCCGATAGTCGAAGCTGTCATGGGTATGGCCATGCACCCACAGCGCGGGCTGCCATGCCTCGATCTCGCGGCTCAGGTCGGAGACAAAGCAGGCGTTGAGCGCGGAACCGGCGAACTGCGGGCTGATGCTCTGCGGGGATGGCGCGAAGTGCGTGATGACCACGGTCTTGCCATCGTGGCCGGCCGCGAAACGCTCGCGCAGCCAGGCCACCGATTCGCGGAACAGGGCCTGGGAAACCGCCGGCGTGAAGCGGTCCTCGAAATCCGGCGCGATACGGATGCGCGAAAAGTCCCGCATCAGCGTCTGGGCGTCGCGCAGCCCTTCCTCGCGCTGCTGTGCGGACGCGAACAGGCTGTAGTCGGACCACAGGGTGCAGCCGAGGAAGCGCACGCCGCCGTGATGCCACTCCGAGCGCTCCAGCACCCGCACGCGCGTGCCGGCCGCGCCTGCGCGCAGGGCGTCCATGGTGGTGGCGAGGTCGCCGCCGTAGAACTCGTGGTTGCCGGCCACGTACAGCGTGGGCACGGGGGCGGCGGCGGCCCAGGCCATGGCTTCCCTGGGGCGCCAGATATCACCGGCCAGCACCATCACATCGACATCCGGGGTGGGGTAGTCCATCGGATGGACGGATAGGTGCAGGTCCGATACCAGGCCAATCTTCACTGGGGTCTCCTTGGTGGCGTTTTTCTTGGGTGTCTCGCTGGGACGCATTATGCCGTTCCGGCGCTAGGTGCGACGGGGCAGGGCGAGCGCGCCTTCAGCAGATATTCGCGTTTTCCCTTATCGTGTCGGCTTGCCGCGGCCTTTGGCCGGTCCAGCGCTGAACCGCGGTCCATGTATCAGACATGGTGGGCGGATGGCGCGCGATGCGCGCGCGCCGCGTCCGAAGCGGTCACGGGCAGAGACAGTGTCGAATTTAGCGGATTCCAACCTCGCAGCGCGCGCAGCGGACGCGCGCATGACATCGATTGAGCGCCGCGGCATGGCCGCCATCCTGCTGGCGGTGTCGCTCGCCACGCTGGATACGGCGATCGCCAACACGGCGCTGCCGGCCATCGCGGCCGACCTGCACGCCACGCCGGCGGCCTCGGTCTGGATCATCAACGCCTACCAGCTCGCGATGGTGGCGACGCTGCTGCCGTTCGCGGCGCTGGGCGGCATCGTCGGGCACCGGCGCGTCTACCTGGGCGGGCTGGTCCTGTTCATCGGCGCCTCGGTGGTATGCGCGCTGGCGTGGTCGCTGCCCACGCTGGCGGCGGCGCGCCTGCTGCAGGGCGTGGGCGCGAGCGCCATCATGAGCGTGAACGCGGCGCTGATCAGCGCGATCTTCCCGCCGCACCGCCTCGGGCGCGGGGTGGGGCTGAACGCGCTGGTGGTGGGGGTGTCGTTCGCGGTGGGACCCACGGTGGCGTCGATCATCCTGTCGCTGGGGCCGTGGCCGTGGCTGTTCGCGGTGAACCTGCCGATCGGCCTGCTGGCGCTGTTCATCGCGTGGCCGTCGCTGCCGCACACCGCGCGCGGCAAGCACCGCTTCGACCGCGTGGCGGCGGGGCTCAACGTGGTCACCTTCGCGGCGCTGATCTTCGCGCTGGGCGAGGGGGCGCAGCGCGCGCCCGTGGGCCAGTCGCTGGCGGCGGTGGCGGTGTTCGCCGTGGCCTTCGTGCTGCTGTTGCGCCGCGAGCGCGGCCACCCCGCGCCGATGCTGCCGGTGGACCTGATGAAGCGGCCGATGTTCGCGCTGTCGACCATGACGGCGATCTGCTCGTTCGCGGCGCAGGGGCTGGCCTTTGTCTCGCTGCCGTTCTTCTTCGAGAGCGTGCTGGGCCGCAGCCCGATCGAAACCGGATTCCTGATGACGCCGTGGTCCGCCGTGGTGGCGCTGATGGCGCCGCTTGCCGGGCGCTTGTCGGACCGCTATCCGCCGGGTCTGCTCGGCGGCGTGGGGCTGGCGGTGATGAGCGCGGGCATGGCGTCGCTGGCCTTGATGCCGGCGCATCCGAGCGCGCTCGATATCGGCATCCGCATGGCGATCTGCGGCGCGGGCTTCGGCTTCTTCCAGTCGCCCAACCTCAAGGCGCTGATGTCGAGCGCGCCGCGCGAGCGCGCTGGCGGCGCCAGCGGCGTGATCGCCACCGCGCGCCTGCTGGGCCAGGCCACCGGCGCGGCGCTGGTGGCGCTGAGCTTCGGCATTGCCGGGCGCCACGGCCCCACGCTGGCGCTGGGGCTGGGCGCGGGCTTCGCTGGCGTAGCGAGCATTGCCAGCGGCCTGCGGCTGATCACGCGCGATCCCGGCACGGCGAAGGCGTAGCCGGCCCGCGGGCCGGCCGCCGCAGTCTGCTCAGAACCCGACGGGTGCGTGCGGCACGTAGGGCGCTTCGAGCGCCTTGATCTCGTCGGCGGTGAGGCCGAGCGACAATGCGGCCACCGCATCTTCCAGATGGTGCGGCCTGGATGCGCCGACGATGGGCGAGGTGATGCCCGGTTTCTGCAGCACCCACGCCAGCGCCACCTGGGCGGCGGGCACGCCGCGCGCCTGCGCGATGGCATGCACCTGCTCCACCACGGCACGGTCCGAGTCCTCGGCGCCGTGGTAGAGCGTATTGCCGAATTCGTCGCTCGCTTCGCGCGCGCTGCCGGCCTGCCAGGGGCGCGTCAGGCGGCCGCGCGCCAGCGGGCTCCACGGCATCACCGCGATCCCCTCGGCCGCGCACAGCGGCAGCATCTCGCGTTCTTCTTCCCGGTTGAGCAGGTTGACATGGTTCTGCATGCTGACGAACTGCGTCCAGCCGTGCAGGCGCGAAGTGTAGATGGCGCGCGAGAACCGCCAGGCGAACATCGATGACGCGCCGATATAGCGGACCTTGCCGGCCTTGACCACGTCGTGCAGCGCTTCCAGCGTTTCCTCGATCGGCGTGTTCGGGTCCCAGCGGTGGATCTGGTAGAGGTCGACGTAGTCGGTGCCAAGCCGGCGCAGGCTGTTGTCGATCTCGGCCAGGATGGCGCGGCGCGACAGGCCGGCGCCGTTGGGGCCGGCGCGCATGCGCCCTTGCACCTTGGTGGCGATCACCACGTCGTCGCGATGGGCGAAGTCCTTGAGCGCGCGGCCCACGATCTCTTCCGAGGTGCCGTCCGAGTAGACATTGGCGGTGTCGAAGAAGTTGATGCCGGCTTCCAGCGCCTGGCGGATCAGCGGGCGGCTGGCTTCCTCGCCCAGCGTCCACGGATGTTTGCCGCGCTCGGGCACGCCATAGGTCATGCAACCCAGGCAAAGCCGCGATACCTTCAGTCCTGTCGAGCCAAACCGCACGTAGTCCATCTTGCCACTCCTTGCCGTTGATCGATGCCATGGATGCCGGCCAGCCCGCGCGGCCGCCGACGCACCCCCGGATGGTATGCGAATCCCCGCATGCCTGCAGGCGGCCGCACGGCGCCCGGGCGATGGCGTCCCCCGGCGCTTTTTCCTCGCGCCGTTGCGGCGTTCCATGGCGTCGTGCATCCGGGCGCATGCCGCGAGAGTAGAATCTCGCCACATTTTTCCGCCCGGCGGAACAACGGATGCACGGAAGACGGGACACAGGGATGGGGAACATGACTCAGGGCAACGCTGGCGCCGGGACGGCCGGCATGGGCGCGGGCGCCGCGCACACCGCGGACATGGCGCACGCCGCGCGCAGCGAGCGGGAACAGGATGCCTATGCACGCAAGGCGGTCATCGCCTCGGCGGTCGGCTACGCGCTGGATGGCTTCGACCTGCTGATCCTCGGCTTCATCCTCAGCGCGGTCTCCGCCGGGCTGGGGCTGACCAGCACCCAGGCGGGCTCGCTGGTGACCTGGACCCTGGTGGGCGCGGTCGCCGGCGGCATCTTCTTCGGCATCCTGAGCGACTATGTGGGGCGGGTGAAGGTGCTGACCTGGACCATCCTGCTGTTCGCCGCCTTCACCGGCCTGTGCGCGCTGGCCCAGGGCTACTGGGACCTGCTGGCCTACCGCACCATCGCCGGCTTCGGCCTGGGCGGCGAGTTCGGCATCGGCATGGCGCTGGCCACCGAAGCCTGCCGGCCTGGCCAGCGGGCGCGTGTCTCTTCCTATGTCGGGCTGGGGTGGCAGGCGGGCGTGCTGGCCGCGGCGCTGCTCACCCCGGTGCTGCTGCCGCATATCGGCTGGCGCGGCATGTTTGCCGTGGGCGTGCTGCCGGCGCTGGCATCCTTCGTGGTGCGGCGCTTTATCGGCGAGCCCGAGGTCTTCGTGCAGGGCAGCAAGGCGCCGCGCAAAGGCAACCCCCTCAAGATGCTGGTGGCCGATGCCGCCACGGCGCGCGCCAGCCTCGGCGTGGTGATCCTGTGCTCGGTGCAGAACTTCGGCTACTACGGGCTGATGATCTGGATGCCGACCTACCTCTCCAGGCAGTTCAACTACTCGCTGACCAAGTCGGCGCTGTGGACGTCGGTGACCATCGTCGGCATGGCGATCGGCATCTGGGTCTTCGGCCAGCTTGCCGACCGCATCGGCCGCCGGCCTACCTTCCTGATCTACCAGGCCGGGTCGGTGGTCATGGTGCTGGTCTACTCGCAACTGGTCTCGCCGTACGCGCTGCTGTTTGGCGGGGCGGTGATGGGGCTGTTCGTCAACGGCATGATCGGCGGCTACGGGGCGCTGATCTCCGAGCTTTACCCGACACAGGCGCGGGCGACCGCCCAGAACGTGCTGTTCAATATCGGGCGTGGCGTGGGCGGCTTCGGCCCGCTGGCGGTGGGAGCGCTGGCGGCCAGCTATTCGTTCGATACCGCAATCGCCGTGCTGGCTTCGATCTATGTGCTGGATATCGTCGCCACGCTGTTCCTGATTCCCGAGCGCAAGGGCGCGGTGCTGGCGTGAAGGGCCGGGGCGCGGCGCGCGTGCAATGCCTTGTCCGCCGCATCCCTGGTCTATACTTGTCAGCATGCTAACAATTTGGTGAGTGGAATGTCTGCAACGAAACGCCAAGCGCCGCGCCCGGCAGCCCAGGCCGAGGCACCGGCCTCACCCGACGCCGATCCGGCCAAGGAGCTCCTGTGGGCACGCCCTGGCTTCCTGGTGCGCCGCCTGCACCAGATCCATGTGGCGATGTTTTTCGAGGAGTGCAAGTCGGCGAGCATCACGCCGGTGCAGTACGCCATCCTGACGGTATTGTCCGTGCTGCCCGGACTGGACCAGACCGCGCTCGGCCAGGAAGTGGGGTTCGACCGCACCACCACCGCCGATGTCGTGCGCCGGCTGGAAGAGCGCGGCCTGCTCGAGCGCAAGGACAATCCGGCCGACCGGCGTACCCGCCACGTGCACCTGACCAAGGAAGGGCAGGCCGTGGTGGCGTCGCTGCGCGCGGACATGGAGCGCGCGCAGGAGCGCATGCTGGCGCCGCTGCGCCCGGCGCAGCGCAAGGTGTTCATGGAGTTGCTGTCCACGCTGGTGGAAGCCAACAACGACTACAGCCGCACGGTGCTGCGCATCTTGTGATGCGCGGCCCGGCGGCCGCGGCTTCGTTGCCGGCCCGGGCAGGGTGGTCTAGACCGGGTACACCAGGTCGTTGGCGATGATGGTGGTGTCGTAGATGACCTGGCGTTCGGCCAGCAGCAGCCCGTCGCCGGCGCGGGCGAAGCGGTCGTGGTAGCTGCCCGCCATGTGGATGGTGGTGGCGCCTTCGACCAGCGTCTGCAGCAACAGGAAGCTGGCCTGGGCGTGGATCGAGCCATCGGCGCTTTCGTCGGTGACGCGTGTATTGGTGACCAGGTGCAGCATATAGCGCGGGGCGAACATCTGGGTGCGGGAGATGGCCACTGCGCGGTCGTGCATCATGCGCCGGCCTTCGGCGTAGACCAGGCCGACCGGCATGTCGAGTTCCGCGTTCTCCCTCGAGGTGACGCGGTAGATGCAGTCCTCGGTGAAGAAGTCCGGCCACGACTCCACCAGGCCGGCGTCGAGCACGGCGCAGTATTCGGCGTGGAAGGCTTCGACCTCCATGCGCAGGGGCAGGGCGCGCGCGGCGGGCAGCGTGCGGGGGCGGTAGAGCGTATGCGTCGTCGGTGTCATGGTGCTCAGAATCCCATCACGCTGCGGTAGTACTGGTACATGGCGCGGATCGCGGATTCCGAGATCAGCGAGTTGGCGGTGCCCACGTGGCCCGGGTCCAGCTTGAGCACGTTGACGTCGCTGCTGGAGCGGCGCACGCCTTCCTGCACGAACTTCATCGCCTCGTTGTCCTCCAGCCCCAGGAAGCCGGCCGGGCCCATCAGGTTGCCCTGGCGCAGGCGGTGGCGGGTCATTTCCTCGGTGTCGTCCTCATAGCCGAACATGGTCCACAGCATCAGCATGCTGTCCGGGCCGTTGGGCACGATCTGGCGCACGCCCAGCGTGTTCATCTCGCGTTGCACGACCAGGTTGGGCCAGATGGTCTGCATCGTCACCGACCACGGCGAATCGAACTCCTTCACGTACTCCAGGAAGCGGTCGTCCTGCAGGCGCATGCCTTCGTGGAAGGAGCGCATTTCCTTCTTGTTCTCCTCGCTCACCGCGGCGTACTTGTCTTCCTTCTTGGCCGAGGCCATGGTGCCGTGGCGGCCGTGCACCGGATCCGCGATCATGGCCGACTCGTTGCCGGCCACCAGCAGGCCGAACACCACCAGGAAGGAGTGCAGCAACGTGGCGTGGTACGGGTCCTTCAGGTTCTCGTGGTACATCTTCCAGTTGCACGGCAGCTCGTTCTTGTAATACCCGAGTATCTTGAGCGGCTTGCCGTTGAAGACCACGTCGAAGTCCTTGCGGATCTCCGGCGTGAGGTATTCCTCGATGCTCTCCATGTCGCTGGCGTACGAGGCGAAGATCACGCCGTTGCGCGTGGTCACGTTGAGCTTGACCAGGCCGTGGTCCTCGTTGCGGAAATCCTTGGGCATGCCGCCGGCGCGGTTCACGCCGCGCTTGAACGGCACGCCCTGCAGGTTGCCCTTGAGATCGTAGGACCACTGGTGGTACGGGCAGACGAATTCCTTGGCGTTGCCCTGGCCATGGCGGCAGAATTCCGCGCCGCGGTGGGCGCAGCGGTTCTCGAAGACATTGATCGAGCCATCCTCGGCGCGCGCCACCACCACCGGCGTTGGCCCCACGTAGGAGCGCTTGAAGTCGCCCGCGGCGGGGATCTCGGCTTCCAGGGCGACGAAGTTCCACGAACGGCCGCGGAAGATCTTCTCCAGTTCGCGGTCGTACACGGCGTTGCTGGTGTACACCCAGTCCGGGATGAAGTGCAGGGCGTCGTCGGGCCATCGGCAGGCGGCCAGTTCGGCATCCTTGGCGCGCGGCGTGCGGTTGATGACCGCATGGGTCTGGTACATGTCTGTTCCTCGTTCAGGATGGGGTTTGGCACGCAGGCGCGGCGGTGGCTTCGCGCACCGCCTGCTTCAGGGGCAGGGTGGTGTCGCAGAGCCGCGCGATATCGCAGGCGGCGCGCGTATCGATCAGGCTGCGCAATTGCCTCAGGTCGCCGCCCGCGTTGACGGCGATGGCATGGCGCAGTCGCGCGCCATCCATGCCAAGCAGCAAGAATTTGTCGTGCTCCGCCGAGGTGCTGCCGCGCAGGGTGTAGTGCAGGTCCGGTGCGAAGGCGCCCAGCATCTGGATATTGCAGCCGAGCTGGTCGGTCCAGAACCAGGGCACGGCGGGCGGCGCGGTGTCCACGCCGAGCATGGCCGCCGCCGCGATGCGGGCCTGCTCGTTGGCGTTCTGCCACGACTCCAGCCGCATCTCCTGGCCGAACAGCGGCTGGTACTGGCTGGCGCAGTCGCCGGCGGCGAACACGCCATGCGCGCTGGTGCGGCACCGGGCGTCGACCCGGATGCCGCCGTTGGTGGCGTGGAGCGCCAGGCCGGCGGCCTGCGCCAGGGCAACTTCGGGCTGCAGGCCGATGGCCACCACCGCCAGCGGTGCCTGCAGGGCGCTGCCGTCCGCCAGCGCCACGCTGACCTGCTGCGCGCCGGTCTGCACCGAGGCGATCGCGCTGCCGAGGCGCAGGTCGATGCCCAAGGCGCGGGCGCGCTCCGCCAGCCAGGCAGAGAACACTGCCGGCACCGCGCGCTGCAGCAGCAGCGCAGCGGCTTCGATCACCGTGACCTGCAGGCCCAGGGCGCGCGCGGTGGAGGCCGTCTCCAGCCCCAGGAAGCCGCCGCCGATCACCAGCAGGCGGCCGCCGGCATGGGCCGCGGCACGCATGGCCGTGCGCAGGCCGCGCGCATCGCCGAGCGAGCGCAGGTAGTGCACGCGCGGCGTGCCTTCGGGCAGGGCGGGCAGGGTGCGGGCGCGCCCGCCGGTGGCCAGCAGGCAGCGGCTGAAGCGGATCGATCCGCCGTCGGCGAGGTGGGCGGTGCCGGTGGCGGGATCGAGCGCGGCAATCGTGGTGCCCAGGCGCAGGTCGATGCCCTGCTCGGCGTAGAAGCCCGCGGCATGCACGCCGATGCGGGCGTCCTGCTCCTCGTCCGCCAGCACGGCTTTCGACAGCGGCGGCCGCTCATAGGGTGCGTGCGCCTCGCCGCCGGCCATGACGATGCCGCCGGCATGGCCCAGCGCGCGCAGCGCGGCAGCCGCGGTGGCGCCAGCCTGGCCGGCGCCGATGATGAGGATGGGGGCGTCGTGTGACATGGCCGCGGGCCTCAGGCTGCCACCAGGACATCGACCATCACGTCGGCGCCTTCGATCCTGACCGGGTAGACGCGGATCGGCTGCGTGGCGGGCGCGCACATGGCCTGGCCGGTGCGGATATCGAAGCGGGCCTGGTGCAGCGGGCATTCGATGCAGCCGTCTTCCAGGTAGCCGTCGGACAGCAGGGCGTACTGGTGGGTGCAGACGTTGTCGGTGACGAAGAACTCGCCTTCGCTGCGGTAGAGGGCCAACTGGGCGTCGCCGAGCGTGAGCGGCATCACTTCGTCGTCCTGAAGCTGGCCGGTGGTGGCAATCTTGGTCCAAGCCATGATGCATCTCCTTTGTTCAGTACACTGAGTATTTATATTCAGTGTACTGATTTAAATTGGCAACTGAATCAGCGTAAACCCTTGGCTAGCCCTCGGGCGTGCCGGCGGAGGCGGAAGCGGCATGGAACGGCGTGTTGCCGCCTGGCGCGCGCGGCCGCGCGGCAGCCGCGCGCCGTGCGAACAAGGCCTGCACTTCGCCCATCACGCCGCGCCGGAAGGTCAGCACGCACACCACGAAGATCAGCCCGGTGACCATGCTGACCGATTCGCCGAGCGTGTTGAACCAGTCCACGCCTGTCAGCGCGGCCAGGCCGCTGCCGAAGTCGCCCAGCTTGTTCTCCACCGCGACGATCACCAGCGCGCCAAGCACCGGCCCGGACAAAGTGCCCATGCCGCCGACCAGCGTCATCAGGATGACCGAGCCCGACATGGCCCAGTGCACATCGGTCAGGGTGGCAAAGCCGAGCACCAGCGTCTTGAGCGCGCCGGCCAGTCCGGCCAGCGCCGACGACAGCACGAAGGCCAGCAGCTTGACGCGGTCGGTGTCGTAGCCAAGCGAGATGGCGCGCGGCTCGTTTTCCTTGATGGCGCGCAGCACCTGCCCGAACGGCGAGTTGACCACGCGCGCGATCAGGGCCAGCGCGGCTACCGTGACGGCCGCCGCCACGTAGTACATGGAAAGGTCGTTGTCGAGCGGCAGCAGGCCGAACAGGCGGCCGCGTGGCACGCCTTGCAGGCCGTCCTCGCCGCCGGTGACCGGCGCCTGCAGGCAGAAGAAGTAGAACATCTGCGCCAGCGCCAGCGTGATCATGGCGAAGTAGATGCCCTGGCGCCGGATCGCCAGCGCGCCGAAGGCCAGGCCGAGCAGCGCGCCGAACGCGGTGCCGGCCAGCAGGCCCAGCTCCGGCGTGACCTGCAGCGATTTCATGAGGTAGCCGCAGGCATAAGCCGCGCCGCCGAAGAAGGCGGCGTGGCCGAACGACAGCAGGCCGGTGAAGCCCAGCAGCAGGTTGAAGGCGCAGGCAAACAGCGCGAAGCACATCAGCTTCATCGCCAGTACGGGGTAGGCGCCGAGGAAGGGCGCCAGCGCCACGGCCGCCAGCAGCGCGGCCAGGACCAGTCTTGCGCGTGAATCGTTGCTCATCATTTTTCCTTTCCGAACAGGCCGGCGGGGCGCACCATCAGCACGCACACCATGGCGACGAAGACGACGGTGGCCGAAGCCTCCGGATAGAACACCTTGGCCAGCCCTTCGAGCACGCCCAGGCCCAGGCCGGTGAAGATCGAGCCGAGGATCGAGCCCATGCCGCCGATCACCACGACGGCAAAGACCGTGATGATCAGGTTCTGCCCCATCAGCGGCGACACCTGCATCACCGGTGCCGCCAGCACGCCGGCAAAGGCGGCCAGCCCCACGCCGAAGGCGTAGGTCAGCGTCACCAGCAAGGGCACGTTGATGCCGAATGCCTCCACCATGCGCGGGTTTTCGGTGCCGGCGCGCAGGTAGGCGCCCAGGCGTGTCTTCTCGATCACGAACCAGGTGGCGAAGCACACCGCCAGCGAGGCCAGCACCACCCAGGCGCGGTAGTTGGGCAACACCATGAAGCCGAGGTCGCTGGCGCCGCCGAGCGCGTCCGGCGTGGCGTACGACAGGCCGGACACGCCGTAGCCGGAGCGCACCAGTCCCTCGATCAGCAGCGCGATGCCCAGCGTGAGCAGCAGGCCGTAGAGGTGGTCGAAGCGATAGAGCCGGCGCAGCATGGTGCGTTCCAGCGCCACGCCGAGCGCGCCGGTGACGAGCGGGGCGAGCAGCAGCATCAGCCAGTAGTTCAGCCCGAGGTATTGCAGCCCGGCCCAGGCCAGCATCGCGCCCAGCATGAACAGGGCGCCGTGGGCGAAGTTGATGACGTTGAGCAGGCCGAAGATCACGGCCAGGCCCAGGCTGAGGATGGCGTAGAACGAGCCGTTGACGAGGCCGAGCAGCAACTGGCTCAGCAGCGCGGGCATGGGAATGCCAAGTAATTCCATAAGGGGTCTTCCTGGGGAGCTTGTATCGGGGAGGGCGAGGCGGCGCGCGGGCGCCGCCGCCGTTGAAGCGGGCCGCCTTACACGCCGAGCAGGGCGTTGAGCGTGGGCATCTTGCGTTCGAGCGCCGCGGCATCGAAGGACTCCACCATGCGCCCGTGCTCCATCACGTAGAAGCGGTCCGCGAGCGGCGCCGCGAAGCGGAAGTTCTGCTCCACCATCACGATGGTGTAGCCGCGCTTCCTGAGCGTGGTGATCATCCGCGCCAGCGTCTGCACGATGACCGGCGCAAGGCCTTCCGAGATCTCGTCGAGCAGCAGCACGCTGGCGCGCGTGCGCAGGATGCGGGCCACCGCCAGCATCTGCTGCTCGCCGCCGGACATGCGCGTGCCCTGGCTCTTGCGGCGCTCCCACAGGTTGGGGAACATGGCGTAGATCTCGTCCAGCGGCATCGGCTCGCGGCCGCCGGCCGCGCCGGTCTCCTTGAAAACGGGCGGCAGCAGCAGGTTCTCCTCGCAAGACAGGCTGGAGAAGATGGCGCGCTCCTCCGGGCAGTAGCCAAGGCCCAGCGGCGCGATACGGTGCGTCTTCATGCCGATGGTCTCGGTGCCGTTGACGCGCACCGAGCCTTTGCGCGCGCCGACCAGTCCCATGATGGCGCGCATGGTGGTGGTGCGCCCGGCGCCGTTGCGCCCCAGCACGGTGACCACCTCGCCCGGCTGGACGGTGAGGTCCACGCCGTGCAGGATGTGCGATTCACCGTACCAGGCGTGCAGGTCCTTGATGTCGAGGGCGGGGGTGGGGCGGCTCATTGCACCGTCTCCGCCGTCGTGCCCATGTAGGCCTCCATCACCTGCGGGTTGCGCGTCATTTCGTCGTACGAGCCTTCGGCCAGGATGGCGCCACGCTGGAGCACCGTGATGCGGTCCGCGATGGAGGACACCACGTTCATATTGTGCTCGACCATCAGCACCGTGCGTCCGGCGGACACCTGCTTGATCAGGGCGGTCACGGTTTCCACGTCTTCGTGGCCCATGCCCTGGGTGGGCTCGTCGAGGAGCATGAGTTCGGGGTCCATGGCCAGGGTGGTGGCGATCTCCAGCGCGCGCTTGCGGCCGTAGGCCAGCTCGGCGGTGGGCAGGGCGGCGAAGCTCTCCAGGCCGACCGCGCGCAGCAGGGCCAGCGCGCGCTCGTTGAGTTCGTCCAGCGCGCGCTTGCTCTTCCAGAAGTGGTAGGTCGTGCCCAGCTTGCGCTGCAAGGCCACGCGCACGTTCTCCATCACCGTGAGCTGCGCAAACACCGCGGAGATCTGGAACGAGCGGATCACGCCCTGGCGGGCAACCTGCGCCGGCCGCTCGCGCGTGATGTCCGCGCCGTTGAACAGGATCGCGCCGGCGGACGGCGCATGGAACTTGGTCAGCAGGTTGAAGCAGGTGGTCTTGCCGGCGCCATTGGGCCCGATCAGGGCATGGATGGCGCCGCGCCGCACGCGCAGGTTCACCTGGCTGACCGCGGTGAAGCCCTTGAACTCCTTGGTCAGCCCGCGCGTTTCCAGGATCACGTCGGACTGGCTCATGCAGGATCCTTGCTCTTGTCGTTGCGTGCCTCCATGCCCTTCTTCAACAGCGGGCACTCGCTTGCGGACAGCGGGCGGAAGGCCGAGTCGCCCGGGATGGTGCCGATGTACTTGACCAGGTCCCACGGGCCCTTGGATTCGGCCGGCGACTTGGCCTGCGCCAGGTACATGTCGTGCACCATGCGGCCGTCGGCGCGCACCTTGCCGCCATGCACGAAGTCGTCGTTGACGGCGAGCGCGCGCATCTTCTCCGCCACCGCCGGGCCGTCCACGGTCTTGGCTGCCTCGACCGCCTTCAGGTAGTGCAGCACGCCCGAGTAGACGCCGATCTGGCCGTGCGTGGGGTAGGCCTTGTGCTTGGCGTAGAAGCGCTCGACGAAGGCTTTCGACCTGGCGTCCAGGTCGGTCTTGAACGGGTCCACGTAGGTCAGCCCCTGCGCCACGCTGGGGCCGAGGCTCTTGAGGTCGGTGATGAAGGTGGACGGCGTGATCACGGTCTGCCCGCCCTTGATCAGGCCGAATTCGCCGGCCGCCTTGACGCCGTTGATCATGTCGTTGCCGGCGTTGGCCAGCACCACCACCTTGGCCTTGGAGGCGGAAGCCGCCACGATGGGGCTGCTGAAATCGCTGGCGTTGAGCGGGTGCTTGGTGCTGCCCACGTTCTTGCCGCCGCTGGCGTCCACCTCCTTGCGGAAGTCCGACTCCAGCGACTGTCCCAGCGCGTAGTCCACGGTGATGTAGTACCAGGTGCCCTTGCCCTGCTCGATCAGGCGCTTGACCAGCGGCGCCGACACCGAATACGTGTCCCAGCCCCAGTGGAAGCCGGTGGGCGAGCAGTTCTGGTTGGTCAGCGCCATGGCGCCGCCGGTGGAGACGATGTTGATCTTCTGCTTCTGCTTGGCGATCTCCTGCACCGCCAGCGCGGTGGAGGAATTGGGGAAATCGATCACCATGTCCACGCCGTCGGTGTCGAACCAGCGCCGCGCCAGCGACGAGGCGATGTCGGCCTTGTTCTGGTGGTCGCCCGACAACACCGTGACCGGCTTGCCAAGTGCCTTGCCGCCGAACTCGTCCACCGCCATCTGCGCGGCCAGCACCGAGCCGCGGCCGGAGAGGTCGGCGTAGGAGCCGGACATGTCGGTGATTACACCCACCTTGACGCCGTTGGCGTCGGCCCACGCGGCGGTGCTGCACAACAGCCCGACCAGGGCCGGCAGCAGGGCGGGAATCACGGTGAGGCGGGATGCTGCATGCAGAGACTTCATGGGCTTCATGGGGGCGCTCCAGACAGGTTTCAAGGGAAGGTGGGCATGCTGTCCCGCACCGTTTTCCTGCGCGGCCCGCGCTGCGGGCCTTGCCTTGGTGCATCGATCAGCATGCTGATTAATAATGCAGTGTACTGAGCAAATTCCGGGCCATGCGGCGCGGGTCGTGAATCGGTTTCGGGCCTTGGCCGCGCTTCAGGTATCCAGGTCGCGCCCGCGGGTTTCCGGCACGAACAGCATGCCGATCACGAAAGCCAGTGCCGCGATCGAGACCGGATACCACAGGCCGAAGTAGACATTGCCGCTGGATACATTCATCGCCGTCACCACGAAGGAGAGCATGCCGCCCACCCAGCCGGCGCCGAGGTGGAAGGGCAGCGACAACGAGGTGTAGCGGATGCGGGCCGGGAACAGTTCCACCATGAAGGCCGCCAGCGGCCCGTACACCATGGCGAGGAACAGGATGGGGATCAGCAGCAGCAGGAACAACATCGGCCGGTTGATGGCGGCCGGGTCGGCGCGCTCCGGCCAGCCGGCCGCCACCAGGGCCTGCTTGATGGCGGCCCTGTCGAAGTCCTGCAGGACCTGGCCTCCGACCCGCAGTTCGGGCGCCGGCCGAGCGTCGTCCTGCGTGAACTCGTAGCCCACGCCGAGATCGGTCAGGTAGCCCTTGACCTTGTCGCAGGCCGACACCGGCTCGGCGAACAGGCGGAAATGGCAGTCGCCGGCGCGCAGCTGCACGGCGTTGCGCTGCTGGAACTGCTCCAGCGCCGGGTTGGCATAGTGCGTCAGTCCCTTGAAGATGGGCTGGGTGCCCAGGGCGGCCAGCAGGCAGGCGGCCATCATGATGTGCTTGCGGCCGATCCGGTCCGACAGCCAGCCGAAGAACAGGTAGCAGGGCGTGGCGACCACCAGCGCGATGCCGATCAGCATGTGTACCAGCTCCAGCGGCACATGCAGCGTCTTGTTGACGAAGAACATGGTGTAGAAATGCCCGGTGCCGAAGATGGCGCCAAGCCCGGCCGACACCACGAACAGCAACAGCACGTACTTCAGGTTCGCCCAGTTGGTGAAGCTGTCGAGGATGGGCGATTTCGAGGTGTTGTTGCCGGCCTTCATGCGCGCGAAGATCGGCGATTCGTGCAGCTTGCCGCGGATGTAGACCGACACCACCAGCATGACGAAGGACACCAGGAAGGGCAGGCGCCACCCCCATTCGCGGAACTGCGCCTCGCTCAGGAAGGTCTTGAGCAGGTACACCACCAGCAGCGAAGAGAGCAGGCCGAGCGTGGCCGTGGTCTGCAGCGAGCTGGTGTAGAGCCCGCGCTTTTCCATCGGCGAGTGCTCCGCCACGTAGGTGACCGCGCCACCCACCTCGCCGCCCAGTGCCAGGCCCTGCAGCAGCCGCAGGGACACCAGCAGGATGGTGGCGGTGATGCCGATGTGCCCGTAGGTGGGCAGCAGGCCCACGCCGACCGTGGCAATGCCCATCAGCAGGATGGTGACCAGGAAGGTGTACTTGCGCCCGATCAGGTCGCCCAGGCGGCCGAACAGCAGGGCGCCCACGGGTCGCACCAGGAAGCCCGCGCCGAAGGTGGCCAGGCTGGCGAGGAAGGCAGCGGTCTCGTTGCCGGGCGGGAAGAACAGTGCGCCGAAATAGACCGCGAGCGCGGCGTAGATGTAGAAGTCGTACCACTCCATCAAGGCCCCGAAGGAGGACGCAAGGATCACCTTGCGCTCCTCCCGGGTCATGCCTTGCGTGCGCGCGGCGGTGCCGTCGCTGGTGAGGCTTGCTGTCATGGTCGTACTCTCCGGGGGCGTCGCAGCCGTGCTGTCGTGCTTTGCTCTACACTGTCAGCATGCTGATTAATTTCGATCAGTGTACTGATCAGAATTTGTGAGTGTTATGAGGGTTAACCCCTCGCCGTCACGGTCTGGACATTCGATATCGCGGTTGCTATGCTAAAAATACTCAGCATACTGATCAATTAAGCGGAAAGCCCGTGAAAGACGCCTTCGCTGCGATGTCACAGGCCTTGCGCATGCCCGCCCCCACCACCCTCAGGAGCCGTCCCAGCATGACGAGAATCCGCAAGATCGCCCTCGAAGAACACTTCATGACGCCGGATTTCCAGGCCTATTCGAAGGGCTATCTCCAGCATATCGATGCCGCAGTCATGGCCGACCTTGCCAGGCGCCTGGCCGATTTCGACGATATCCGCATCGGCGAGATGGACCGCGCCGGCATCGATATCACCGTGCTTTCGCAGACCGGCCCGGGCGTGCAGGCCGAAGCCGACCACGCCGCCGCGGTGCGCCGCGCGCAAGAGAGCAACGATTTCCTGGCGGCGCAGATCGCGCGCCATCCCACCCGTTTCGCCGGCTTCGCCGCGCTGCCCATGCACGATCCGCGCAAGGCCGCGCAAGAGCTGGAACGCGCGGTCACGCAGCTCGGCTTCAAGGGCTCGCTGGTCAACGGCCACACGCAGGGGGTCTACTACGACGACCCCGCCTACGACGCCTTCTGGGAACGCATGCAGGCGCTCGACGTACCCATGTACCTCCACCCCACCGATGCCTACGTGGCGCCGCACGTGTACTCGGGCCATCCCGAGATGGCCGGTGCGTCCTGGGGCTGGGGCGTGGAAACCGCGGGCCATGCGCTGCGCCTGCTGTTCGGCGGCGTGTTCGACCGCTTCCCGCGCCTGAAGATCATCCTCGGCCACATGGGCGAGGGTCTGCCGTACCAGCGCTGGCGCTTCGACAGCCGCTTCGCCGTCTACTCGCACGGCATCAGGCTGGCGCGCGCGCCTTCCGAATACATCGGCAGCAATATCGTCATCACCACTTCCGGCGTGTGCTCGCCGGCCGCGCTGGCCGGCGCCATCGGCGAGATGGGCGCCGACGCCGTGCTGTTCTCGGTCGACTATCCCTACGAATCCACCGCCATCGCAGCCGATTTCATCGAGCAGGCACCGATGGACGAAGCGACCCGCCGGCTGGTCTGCCACGGCAACGCCGAGCGCCTGCTCAAGCTTTGAACACCGACTTCCCTTCCTTTTCATAACGGAGCGCCCCCGTGCAAAAGACTTTCCGGATCGGCCAGATCGTGCCGAGTTCCAACACCACGATGGAAACCGAGATCCCCGCCATGCTGACCGCGCGCCAGCTGGTGCGGCCCGAGCGGTTCACGTTTCACTCCAGCCGCATGCGCATGAAGAAGGTGGTCAAGGAGGAGCTGGCGGCGATGGATGCCGAGTCCGACCGCTGCGCGGTCGAGCTCAGCGATGCGCGCGTCGATGTGCTGGGCTATGCCTGCCTGGTGGCGATCATGGCGATGGGACACGGCTATCACCGCGTCTCGGAGAAGCGCCTGCAGGCCCATACCGCGGCCAACGGCGCCGATGCCCCGGTGATCACCAGCGCCGGCGCGCTGGTCGATGCGCTCAAGGTGATCGGCGCGAAGCGCATCGCGCTGGTGGCGCCGTACATGAAGCCGCTCACGGAACTGGTGGTGGACTACATCCGCAACGAAGGCTACGAGGTGGTGGACTGGCGCGCGCTGGAAATTCCCGACAACCTCGAAGTGGGCCGCCATGATCCCGCGAAGCTGCCGGGCATCGTCGCGCAGATGAACACGAAGGACGTGGATGCCATCGTGCTGTCCGCCTGCGTGCAGATGCCGTCGCTGCCGGCCGTGGCCAGGGTGGAAGCCATGACCGGCAAGCCGGTGATCACCGCCGCCATTGCCACCACCTACGCCATGCTCAGGTCGCTCGACCTGGAGCCGGTGGTGCCCGGCGCGGGCGCGCTGCTGTCCGGCGCGTATTGAGCGCGGGCACAGGGAGCCAAGCGATGACCAATCTTGTCTGCGGCGGCAATGTCCAAGCCAATGGCATCCGCCAGCACTACCTGCGCTACGGTGGCAGCGACGGCGCGCGCGCACGGCGCGACCCGGTGATCGTGGTGCCGGGCATCACCAGCCCGGCCATCACCTGGGGCTTTGTCGGCGAGCGCCTGGGCGAACAGTTCGATACCTACGCCCTCGACGTGCGCGGCCGCGGCCTGTCGTCCGCGGGCGATACGCTCGACTACAGCCTCGATGCGCAGGCGGCCGACCTGCTGGCCTTTGCCGAAGCACTCGGTTTGCAGCGCTACAGCGTGCTGGGCCACTCCATGGGCGCGCGCATCGGCATCCGCGCCGCGCGCAGCCGGCCGGCTGCGCTGGCGCGCCTGGTGATGGTGGACCCGCCGGTGTCCGGCCCGGGCCGCCGCGAGTATCCCGCGCAACTGGCCTGGTACGTGGATTCGATGGCGGTGGCGCGCCACGGCGTGGATGCGCACACCATGCGTCGCTTCTGCCCCACCTGGACCGAAGCGCAGCTCGCGCTGCGCGCCGAATGGCTGCACACCTGCGACGAGCGCGCGGTGCTCGCCAGCTTCCAGGGCTTCCATATCGACGATATCCACGCCGATGTGCCGCGCATCGCGGTCCCGACGCTGCTGATGACGGCGGGGCGCGGCGACGTGGTCCGCCCGGGCGATATCGCGGAGCTGCGCGCGCTGCTGCCGGCGCTGCAGACCAGCCATGTGCCCGGCGCAGGCCACATGATCCCGTGGGACGACGAGGAAGGCTTCTACGGCGCACTCGGCGATTTCCTTGGCGCCGGGCTTGGCTCCCCAAGCGCTGCCGCAGCCTGAGCCGCCCCCAACCGCAGAGAACGAACATGCCAGTCAGCGATCACGCCCTTATCCAGGCCTGGAAACAGGTCCTCACGCTGTCCCGCCTCGAAGCCGGGCAGACCGTCACCATCCTCACCAGCGCGGCCACGCATCCGCAAACGCTGTCGTGCGCGCTGGTCGCCACGCAGGCCATGGGCGCCATCGTCAACCGGCTCGACCTGCCGCCGGTCAACGGCGACAAGGCCCTGAGCCGCGATCCGCTGGCTTACCTTGGCACCACGGCGCTCACCGGCAACCGCGCCGCCATCGCCGCGCTCAAGGAGAGCGACCTGGTGCTGGACCTGATGACGCTGCTGTTCTCGCCCGAGCAGCACGACATCCTCAAGACCGGCACCAAGATACTGCTGGCCGTGGAGCCGCCCGAAGTGCTGGTGCGCATGGTGCCCACCGAGGCCGACCGCGAGCGCGTGGCCAGCGCCAACGCGCGCCTGTCGCGCGCGAGGGAGATGCATGTGACCTCCGCCGCCGGCACCGATCTGCGCTGCCCGCTCGGTGAGTTCCCCGTCATCAGCGAGTATGGTTTCGTCGATGAGCCCGGGCGCTGGGACCACTGGCCCAGCGGCTTCGTGCTGACCTGGCCCGACGAAGGCGGCGCCAGCGGCCGCATCGTGCTCGACCGCGGCGACATCCTGCTGCCGCAGAAGGGCTATGTGGCGGACCGCGTGGAGCTGACCGTGGAGAACGGCTTCGCCACGCGCATCGAGGGTGGCCTGGACGCCGAGCTGCTCAACGACTACATGGCCTCGTTCAACGATCCGCAGGCCTATGCCATCGCGCATATCGGCTGGGGCCTGCAGCCGCGCGCACGCTGGTCCACGCTCGGCCTGTATGACCGCGAGGCCTCCATCGGCATGGACGCGCGCGCCTACGAGGGCAATTTCCTGTTCTCGCTCGGCCCCAACAACGAAGCCGGCGGCAGCCGCACCACCGCCTGCCATATCGATATCCCGCTGCGCCATTGCACCGTGCGCCTGGACGGCGAGGAAGTGGTCAGGCAAGGCAAGGTATTGGACGGATGGACATCGCAATGACCGCAATGACTGTAATGACTGCAAGCACCACCGCGCACAGCGAACTCCCCACCTACGCGCGCCAGGGCTTCGGCACGCAACTGCCGTTGCAGGCGCCCGTGGGCCTGCTGATCGTCGACTTCGTCAACGGCTTTGCCGATCCGGCCGTGTTCGGCGGCGGCAACATCGCTGCGGCGATCGCCAATACGGTGCCGCTGCTGGCGGCGGCGCGCGCGCAGGGCTGGGCCGTGGCGCACAGCCGCATCGTCTTTGCCGACGACGACGGCGACCACAATATCTTCACGCTCAAGGTGCCCGGCATGCTCACGCTCAAGGAGCATGCGCCGGCCAGCGCCATCGTGCCGCAGCTCGCGCCGCGCGCGGGCGAGCTGGTGGTGCGCAAGACCGTGCCGTCCGCCTTCTTCGGCACCGGGCTGGCGGCGTGGCTGACGCAGCGCGGCGTGCGCACCTTGCTGGTGGCCGGCGCGGTGACCAGCGGCTGCGTGCGCGCCAGCGTGGTGGATGCCATGTCGCACGGCTTCCGTCCGCTGGTGGTGTCGGATTGCGTGGGCGACCGCGCCCTGCAGCCGCACGAGGCCAACCTGTTCGATATGGAGCAGAAGTACGCGGCAGTGATGCCGCGCGAACAGGCGCTGGCCGCACTGGCCGCGCTGTGAGCGGCGGCGGGATCGGCTGAAGTCCCGATTGACGCGTGCCGCACGCTTCGCCAATCTGGCGATAAGTTCAGTGCACTGAATATGTGCGCTGCGGGGCGTACGGAAATTGCTTTGGAGGCCTCCTTTGGAGGCCGCATCAGGCTTCTTCCGGTTTCCCGGCCTGGTCGCGATCCACGAACCCCACAAACAGCCCCGGCGGCCACCCAGGCGGCAATGCCGGACTGAATAATGTATGGACAAAGACGACATGGACAAGCAAGGAGCGCACGCCAGCCAGGGCGGCGGCGGTGATCACAGCGATCACGGCGATCACGGTGGCCGCGGCGGGCAAGGCGTCGGCGCGCGCGTGGCGCGCAAGGAAGATGCGCGCCACCTGCACGGCAAGGGCCGCTTCGTGGCCGATATCGCCATGCCGGGCCTGCAGGAAGTGGCCTTCCTGCGCAGCCCGATGGCGCATGCGCGCCTGCTCTCGGTGCGCAAGCCGCAGGGCATGGAGGCATCCGTGATCGTGCGCGAAGACATGCAGGGCGCGCGCGATATCGTGGCGGACTCTGCTTTCCCGTCGTACCAGCCCTCCGCGCAGCCGCCGCTGGCGGCCGGCAAGGTGCGCTTCGTCGGCGAGCCGGTGGCGATGGCCTTCGCGCCCACGCGCGCCGAGGCCGAGGACATCGCCGAGGCCATCGTCGCCGAGCTGGACGAACTGCCGGCGCTGACCGACGTGGAAGGCGCCCGCCAGGCCAGCGCCACCGCGCGCGTGCACGAACACTGGAAGGACAACCACTTCCTCACCCTCAGCGCCGACAAGAACTTCGACGCGCTGAGCCGCACCGCCACGGTGGTGGTCAGCCGCAAGATCGACCTGGCGCGCCAGTGCATGGTGCCGATGGAAGGCAAGGCCGTGCTGGCCTACTGGGACCACCAGTTCGACCAGCTCATCGTCTACAGCGCCACCCAGGTGCCGCACATGATCCGCACCGTGCTGAGCCATTGCCTCGGGCTCGAGCAGGAAAAGGTGCGCGTGATCTCGCCCGACGTGGGTGGCGCCTTCGGCTACAAGTGCGTGTTGCAGCAGGAAGAGCTGTGCATCGCCTGGCTGGCCATGACCTACCGCAAGCCCTTCCGCTTTATCGAGGACCGCCGCGAGCACCTGACCGCCGGCGCCAACTCGCGCGAGCACCACTACGAGGTGACCGCCTATGCCGATGCGCGCGGCCGCCTGCTGGCGCTGGACGCGAAGATCGCCATCGACGGCGGTGCCTACTCGGTATGGCCCTTCACCATCGGCCTCGAGCCCGGCCAGGCCATCGGCAACCTGCCCGGGCCCTATGCCTTCGACGGCTACCGCTGCATCACCGAGTGCGTCGCCACCAACAAGCCGGGCTTCGTGCCCTACCGCGGCGTGGCGCGCACCGGCGTGTGCTTTGCCATGGAGCTGCTGATGGATGCGCTGGCGCGCGAGGTCGGGCGCGAGCCGTGGGAGATCCGCTGCGAGAACCTGGTGCAGCCCGAGGCCATGCCCTACGTCAACGTCACCAACAAGCACTTCGACGGCGGCGACTACCCGGCCAGCGTGCGCAAGGCCGCGGAAATGATCGGCCTGGCGCGCGTGCGCGAGCGCCAGCGTGCCGGCCCTGACGGCGCGCGCTACCTGGGCGTGGGCTTCGGCACCTACACCGAGCAATCGGCGCACGGCACCTCGGTGTTCGCCGCCTGGGGCACGCCGGTGATTCCGGGCTTTGACTCCGCCACCGTGCGTATCACGCCCGATGGCGGCCTGGAAGTGCGCGTGGGCGTGCATTCGCACGGGCAGGGCATGGAGACCACCTTCGCCCAGATCGCGCACGAGATCCTCGGCATCGACGTGGCGCGGGTCAAGGTGGTGCACGGCGACACCGGCATCACGCCGTTTTCCACCGGCACCTACGCTTCGCGCTCGCTGGTGATGTCGGGCGGCGCGGTCTCGCGCGCCTGCAAGGCGCTGGTGCCGCGCCTGCTCAAGATCGGCGCGCACATGCTGCAGCAGCCCGAGCACGAGGCGGCGCTCGGCAGCGGGGCGGTGAAGGCCGGCGATGCGGCCGTGGCCATCGCCGAGATCGCCAATGCCTGGTACATCAACCCCCAGCGGCTGCCCGCGGATGTGGACCCCGCCGGGCTGGAAACCACCATGGGCTACAAGCCCGGGGTGGATACCGGCAGCTTCACCTACTCCACGCACGCCGCGCTGGTCGAGGTCGACATCGACTCCGGCCACGTGGAGATCCTGGACTACGTGGTGGTGGAAGACTGCGGCACCATGGTCAACCCGATGGTGGTGGAAGGGCAGACCTACGGCGGCGTGGCGCAGGGCATCGGCACCGCGATGTTCGAGGAGATGCGCTACGACGGCAACGGCCAGCCGCTGGCCTCCACGCTGGCCGACTACATGCTGCCCGGGCCCACCGAGATCCCGTCGATCCGCATCCATCATTTCGAGACGCCGTCGCCGCACACCGAGTTCGGCGCCAAGGGCATGGGCGAGGGCGGTGCCATCGCGCCGCCGGCCGCCATCTTCAACGCGGTCAACGATGCCCTTGGCCAGTTCGGCGTGGAGCTGCTGGAAACGCCGCTCACGCCGCGCAAGGTGCTCGAAGCGCTGGCGCGCGCGGAGCAGCAGGCGCCGCGCAGAACCGCGCCATCTCCGCAACCCGTGCCGGCGAGGGAGGCGGCCTGACCATGAAAGCAGCTGCATTCACCTATCACGCGGCCCCCACGCTGGCCGCCACCTGCGCCGAACTGGCGCAGCGCACCGACAACGCCAAGGTCATGGGCGGAGGCCAGTCGCTGGGCCCCATGCTCAACCTGCGCCTGACCCGGCCCGACACCATCTATGACCTGTCGAAGCTCGAAGAGCTGCGCACGGTCGGGCCGCAGGGCCAGCGTGTGCGTATCGGCGCGGCGGTCACGCACGCGCAGATCGAGGACGGCGTCTTCGCCGAGCTGCGCGGCGCCATGCTGCAGTCCGTGGCGCGCGGCATCGCCTACCGCGCCATCCGCAACCGCGGCACCATCGGCGGCAGCCTTGCCCATGCCGATCCCGCCGCCGACTGGGTGGTGGCGCTGACCGCGCTGGGCGCCGATATCGAGCTGGCCAGCGCGGCCGGCACACGCATGGTGCCGATGACGCAGTTCATGCTGGGCGCCTACACCACCGCGCTTGGCGAGGGCGAGGTCATCGCCGCCGTGCACGTGCCGCGCCAGGGCGATGGCGCGCGCTGGGGATACCACAAGCTGTGCCGCAAGACCGGCGAGTTCGCCGAAGCCAGCTGCGCCGCGTATTTCGATCCTTCCGCGCGCTTCGCCCGCATCGTGCTCGGCGCGCTCGACGGCGCGCCCGCGCTGCTGCCCGGGCTGGCGCGCGAGGTCGCCACGCGCGGTCCAGCCGCGCTGGACGCGCAGGCCATCGCTGCCGCCGTGGCCCAGGCCACGCCAGGCAAGGACGCGATCGACCGCAAGCTCTACTGCACCGCGGCGACGCGCTGCATCGAACAACTTTTCAACTGAGGGCCGCAGTGGAAACCATTGCACTGACCATCAACGGCCGCGCCGCCAGCGGTGCCTGCGCGCACCGTACCCACCTGGGCGACTTCCTGCGCGACGGCCAGGGCCTTACCGGCACCCACCTCGGCTGCGAGCACGGCGTGTGCGGCGCGTGCACCGTGCTGGTGGACGACAAGCCGGTGCGTTCCTGCATCACCTTCGCCGCCGGCTGCGCCGGCAGCAAGGTGGTGACCATCGAAGGCTATGACGAAGATCCCGTGATGCGCGAACTGCGCGTGGCCTTCAACCAGCATCACGCGCTGCAATGCGGCTACTGCACGCCCGGCATGCTGGCCACCGCGCGCGATATCGTGCTGCGCCTGCCGCATGCCGACGAGGCCACCATCCGCCACGAGCTGTCCGGCAACCTGTGCCGCTGCACCGGCTACATGGGCATCGTGGCCGCGATCCGTTCCGTGCTGGCGCAGCGGCAGCCACCCGCCGCGGCAAACGCAGCGCAGGCGGCACCAGGGGGCACGCCCCGCGGCTTCGCCTGTTTCACGCCGGACGCCGATGGCGCCGCGGTCGCCGCGGGTGCGGCCCCGGCCCCGGAAGAGTCGGGGCGCAGTGCCGACAAGAAGGGCTGGTCGCGCATCGACGGCGGCTTCAAGGTGCCGTTCCCGGTCGACGACGTATGGCGCTTCATGGCGGACTTGCCGGCCGTGGCGAGCTGCCTGCCTGGCGCCGCGCTGACCGAGCAGGACGGCGAGCGCGTCAAGGGCCATGTGGCCATCAAGTTCGGCCCCATGGCCGCGCGCTTCAACGGCGCCGCGCGGCTGGAGCGCGACGAGCAGAACCGGCGCGGGGTGCTCAAGGGCGCCGGCCAGGACTCGCTGAGCAACTCCAAGGCGGCCGGCGACATCACCTACGTGCTCAAGGCCGTCTCGCCGGCCGAGACCGAGGTGCTGATCGACCTGCAGTACTCCCTGCAGGGCCCGCTCGCGCAGTTTTCCCGCTCGGGCCTGGTGCGCGATTTCGTGCGGCGCATGATGGCGGACTTCGGCAAGAACGTCACCCGCAGGATGGATCCGTCGCTCTCGGAGAGCGAGCGGAGCAAGGCGGCGACCATGAACCCGGTGGCCATGATGCTCGGCGTGATGTGGGAACGCGTGAAGCGCCTGTTCGGCGCGGGCGGGGATTGAGGCGGGCGGCCGCGCCGGCGCGGCCGGCCAAGGCAAAAAGCCCAATGCAAAAAGCCCGTACGGGGTGAACCGTACGGGCTTTGGGAATCTGGTTGCGGGGGCAGGACTTGAACCTGCGACCTTCGGGTTATGAGCCCGACGAGCTGCCAACTGCTCCACCCCGCGAAACGAAATATACCCGGATCGGGGCGTAATGGAAAGTCCTCATTGGATTTTCTTTTTTCGTCGCAGGTGGGAGTGGGGCGTGAATTCAGCCGTTCCAGCGCGCAAAGATCCCGAAACGCCCGGCATCTGCGCGGTACGAAGTGGGAAAAACCGCATTCGCGGTCAACGTCGAGGCGTGCGGGGAAGCGCCCGGCCGCTGCTGCGCAGGCAAAATGCCGCCGGCTCAGGGGCCGCAAGGCGCTCACAAGAGGCACCAAGCGGCCATAGGCGGCCACAAGCGGCCACAAAGGATCGCAGGATCCCCACTCGCGCAGGGAACGCAGACTTAGCCGGTGCTGCCGTCCGCCTTCTGTACGGGCGCCAGCGTGAACCGGGCCGACAGGTCGGCTTCCCCGCTGAGCGGATCCTGGGGTTGGACGATGCCCTTGGTGCTGAGCTTGGTCAGCGTGCGCGCGGCCTGGATCGGGCTTACGCCCGCGGCCTTGGCGACCTGATATGCATCCATCGGGGTGCCCGTTTTCTGCAGGGCGTCGATTACTGCCTGTCGGGTGTCGTGATTGTTGTTCATTTCCGGGCGCGGGTTGGATTTGCTCAGACTAGACGGACTGAGGCGCGCGCGCAAGCCCGGGTTCTCGCCAATCCCGCCGGTGCCGTCGCTGTTTTATGCCGGCCTGCGCGGCTGCGCGCCGCGCGGCGCGGTTGCGCCGCCGGCCCGGCACGTCAGAATAGAGGGTCTGACGCAAGATGCACCACAAGCACAATGACGCAAACTCTCCTGCTGATCGACGGCCTGAACATCCTGCGCCGCGTCTACGAGGCCAACCCGGCGCAAGACATCCCGGCCAAGGTCGAGGGCGCCGTGATCTCGGCGCTGGCCTCGTTCCGGCGCGCGCTCACCGAGTGCCGCACCACGCATGCGCTGGCTGCCTTCGACGCCGGCGGCAAGACCTGGCGCCACGATCTGTACCCGCAGTACCGCCAGCACCGCAAGCCCATGGATCCCGAACTGGCCGAGGTGATTCCCGATTTCCGCCTGACGCTGACCGAGGTGCTGGGCCTGCAGACCGTCGCCATCGACGGCTACGAGGCCGACGACATCATCGGCACCGCCTACTACCGCTGGATTGCCGCCAAGGACGGCGCGGCGATTCCCGTGAGCACCGACAAGGACGTGCTCCAGCTCATCGCCGACGGCGCCGTCGTGCGCAACCACTTCGCCACCGCGAAGAACGGCGAGCGGTCCTGGTTCGACGAGACCTACGTGATGGACAAGTTCGGCGTGGCCAGCCACCAGCTGGCGGACTATCTTGCCCTGCTGGGTGACAGTTCGGACGATATCCCCGGCATCAGCAAGATCGGCGCCAAGACCGCCGCCCGGCTCCTGGTGCAGTACGGCGACCTCGAAGGCGTGCTTGCCAACGCGGGCGAGGAGAAGGGCGTGATCGGCAAGAACCTGGCGGAACAGGCCCATCTCGCGCGCCTGTCGCGCCAGTTGCTTTCGCTCAGGACCGATTCGCAGCTCGGGCTCACATGGAACATGCTGCGGCTGCCCGAGCAGGCCTAGCGGCGATGCCGCGACGTGGCTCCCGCATGCCCTGCGCACGCCTTGCGCATGCCGTGCCCGCGGCCTCGCCTAGTCGAGCGCGGGCAGCATCTTGGCCGGGTTGAGCAGGTTCTTGGGGTCGAGCGCGCGCTTGACCTGCCACATCAGCTCCAGCTCCACCGGCGACTTGTAGCGCTTCAGGTCGTCGCGCTTGGCCACGCCGATGCCGTGCTCGGCGGAGATCGAGCCATGTTCGGCGTGCGCCAGCGAGTCCACCGCCTCGGTGATGGGCGCATACCACCGGCCAAGGAAATCCGCCGCACTGGTGTCCCTGGGCCGCAGCGGGTTGAAGTGCACGTTGCCGTCGCCCATATGGCCGTAGATCACCATGCGCGCGGCCGGCTCGAGCGCCAGCACCCTGGCCGACGCCTCGCCGATAAAGGCGGCGATGCGCGACAGCGGCACCGAGACATCGCACTTGATGCTGCCGCCGGTGCGGGTCTGCGCGTCCGAGATTTCCTCGCGGATGCGCCAGAAGGACTGCGCATCCGCCACGCTGGCGGCCACTGCCGCGTCCTGCACCAGTTGCTGCTCCAGCCCGGCTTCCAGGATTTCCATCAGGGTGGCATCCAGGCTTTCGCTGCTGCCGCCGGAGGTCAGCTCGATCAGGACCATCCAGGCCGGTTGGCCGGACAGCGGCGAGGCCACGTCGCCCAGGTATTCCAGCACCAGCTCGAGCGCCGGCGCGGAGATCAGCTCGAAGGCGGTGACAGCCTGGCCGCCATGCTGCTTGGCCAGGCCCAGCAGCCGCACCGCGGCCTCCGGGTCCGTCACCGCCACCAGGGCCACGGCGCTGGCGCGCGGCAGCGGCATCAGCTTGAGCACGGCGGCCGTGATGATGCCGAGGGTGCCTTCCGAGCCGATGAAAAGCTGCTTGAGGTCGTAGCCGGTATTGTCCTTGCGCAGCCCGCGCAGGGACGAATAGATGCGGCCATCGGGCAGCACCGCCTCGATGCCCAGCACCAGGTCGCGCATATTGCCGTAGCGCAGCACGGCGGTGCCGCCCGCGTTGGTGGCCAGGTTGCCGCCGATCTGGCACGAGCCCTCGGAGCCGATGCGCAGCGGAAACAGGCGTTGTTCCTGCTCGGCGGTGGTGCGCGCCGCGTTGAGCGTCACGCCGGCCTGCACGGTCATGGTGTCGTTGACGGTGTCCACCGCCAGCACGCGGTTCATGCGCGCCAGGCTGAGCACCACGGCGCTGCCGCTGGCGTCCGGCACCGCGCCGCCCATCAGCGAGGTGTTGCCGCCCTGCGGCACCACCGGCACGTCGTGCGCGTGGCACCACGCCATCACCGCGCTGACCTGCTCGGTGGTGGAGGGCAGCACGACCACCTGGGCCTTGCCGCGATAGAGGCGGCGGTAGTCCGTGACGAAGGCTTCGGTGTCGGCGTCGCCGCTGAGGCAGGCGCCGGCGCCGACGATGGCGCGCATGGCTTCGAGCGTGGTTGCGGGGCTGTGGTCGGGGGTGGTGGCAGGCATGTCGGTGTGTGGCGTGGCCAGGAGGGCAGGCGCGGCGCGCGCGCGGGTGTCGCGCGCGGCCGGGCGCTCAGGAGAGCGGAGAGCGGAGGTTGAGCGGGAAATGAGCCGGTTGGCGGGCGGCGTTCAGTAGGCTGCCGAAGGGCCGGCGGCCGGCGCCGCGGCGGAACCGATGAATTCCGCGGCCAGGCGGCGCGCCGCGCCGGCATAGAGCATCACGTCCACGCCGGTGGCCACGAAGGTGCAGCCCAGCTCCAGGTAGCGCCGGGCCAGGCTGGTGTCGGAGGTCAGCGTGCCGGCGGCCTTGCCACTGGCGACGATGGTGCGCATGGCGCCCTCGATGGCGGCCTGCACCTCGGGATGGCCCGGGTTGCCGCGGTGGCCCATCGACGCGGCCAGGTCGGCCGGGCCGATGAACACGCCGTCCACGCCGTCCACCGCGCAGATGGCTGGCAGGTTCTTCAGCGCGGTCACGGTCTCGGCCTGCACCAGCAGGCAGATCTCATCGTCGGCCACCGCCAGGTAGTCGGTGCGCGCGCTCCAGCGCGAGGCCCGGGCGATCGCGCTGCCCACGCCGCGCACGCCCTGCGGCGGATAACGCGTGGCAGCCACCATGGCGGCCGCCTGCTCGGCGGTATCCACCATCGGCACCAGCAGGCTCTTGGCGCCGATATCGAGCAACTGCTTGATCAGCGGCACTTCGCCCGCCACCGCGCGCACCACGGGCTGGGAGGGATAGGGCGCGATCGCCTGCAGCGCATGCAGCATGTCGCCCAGCTCGTTGGGCGCGTGCTCGCCGTCGACCAGCAGCCAGTCGAAGCCGGCCGTGGCCGAGACTTCGGCCAGGTAGGGCGATGCCATCGACAGCCACAGGCCGATCTGGGGCTTGCCGGCCGCGAGCGCGGCCTTGAAGGGGTTGTTTGCGGGCATGATGTTCCGGATGGTGTTGGTCGGGTTGCGGCGGTGGGTGGCCTGAAGTTTAGCGCGCCTCTCAGCCCAACTGGCCCTGGCAGATGTATTTGGTGTGCATGTAGTCATCCAGCCCGTGGCGCGATCCCTCGCGGCCGTAGCCCGATTCCTTCACGCCGCCGAACGGCGCCGCCTCGGAGGCAATGGCGCCTTCGTTGACGCCGACGATGCCGGTCTCCAGCGCCTGCGCCACGCGCCAGATGCGGCGCACGTCGCTGGAGTAGAAGTAGGCCGCCAGGCCGAACGGCGTGTCGTTGGCGTCGCGCACCACTTCGTCTTCGTGCGTGAAGCGGAACACGGCGGCCACCGGGCCGAAGGTCTCCTCGCTGGACAGGGCCATGTGCGGGGTGGCGTGGGTGAGCACGGTGGGCGCGTAGTAGTGCGGGCCGTCGTTGCGGCGCACGCGTTCGCCGCCGACCACCAGGCGCGCGCCCTTGGCGACGGCGTCTTCCACGTGGCGGGCGATCTTCTCCACCGCGCGGGCATTGATCATGGGGCCGATCTGGGCCGCTTCCTCGGTGGCCGGGCCCACGTGCAGCGCCGCCACGCGCAGCGCCAGCCGCTCGACGAAATCGTCGTGCACGCCGGCCTGCACGTAGACCCGGTTCGGACACACGCAGGTCTGGCCGCCGTTGCGGAACTTGGACGCCATCAGGCCGTCGACCGCGGCATCGAGGTCGGCATCGTCGAACACGATAAAGGGCGCGTTGCCGCCCAGCTCCAGCGAGAGCTTCTTGAGCGTGCCGGCGGATTCGCGCGCGAGGTGCTTGCCTACCGGCGTGGAGCCGGTGAAGGTGATCTTGCGCACGCGGCTGTCGGCCAGCCAGCTGTCCACCACCGCCGGCGTGCCTTCGCGCGAGGCGGTGACGATATTCAGCACGCCCGCGGGGAAGCCCGCCAGCTCGGCCAGGTAGACCAGCGCCAGCGCGGTCAGCGGCGTGTCCTCCGCCGGCTTGGCCACCACCGTGCAGCCGGCGGCCAGCGCCGGCGCGATCTTGCGCGCGATCATGGCCAGCGGGAAATTCCACGGCGTGATCGCCGCCACCACGCCGACCGGCTCCCTGAGCACCAGCATCTTGCGCCCGGGCACGGCCTCGGCCACGATCTCGCCGCTGATGCGGGTGGCTTCCTCCGCAAACCACTCCACATAGGACGCGCCATACAGCACTTCGCCGCGGCTCTCCTGCAGAGGCTTGCCTTGCTCACTGGAGATGATGCTTGCCAGGTCGTCGCGGTGCTCGAGGATCAGCGCGTGCCAGCGCTTGATCAGTTGCGCCCGCTCGCGCGCCGGGCGGCGGCTCCAGGCCGGGAAGGCGGCATGCGCGGCATCGGCGGCGCGCGCCGCGTCGGCGGCGGTGCTGTCGGGCACGCAGGCGAAGGCGGCGCCGGTGGCCGGGTTACGGACGTCGAAGCGCTGGCCGGCATCGCTGGCGCACCATGCGCCCTGGATGAAGTTGCCGGTGCGCAGCAGCGCGGGATAGGACAGGGGAAGCGAGGTCATGGGCTTGCCGGGATTCAGGGGTTGTTCGGGTTTGGCGCGCGTTTGGGCGGGGACTCAGCTGACGATGCCCAGGTGCCAGGGCACGAACTCGTTGTCGCCCAGGCCCAGCGCTTCGCTCTTGGTTGCCTCGCCCGAGGCGGCCCGCAGGATATGCTCGAAGATCCGCTGGCCCATCTCGGCCACGCTCAGCTCGCCGTCCAGCACCAGCCCGCAGTTGATGTCCATGTCGCCTTCCAGGCGCGTGTACATCGGCGTGTTGCTGGCCAGCTTGATGGTGGGCGCTGGCTTGGAGCCGAACATGGAGCCGCGCCCCGTGGTGAAGCAGATCAGGTTGGCGCCGCTGGCGATCTGGCCGGTGGCGGCCACCGGGTCGTAGCCGGGCGAGTCCATGAAGACAAAGCCCGCCTGGTCGATGGGCTCGGCGTATTCGTAGACGGCCTGCAGCGGCGTGGTGCCGCCCTTCATGGCCGAACCCAGCGATTTCTCGAAGATGTTCGCCAGCCCGCCCTGCTGGTTGCCGTGGCCCACCACGCCGTTGAACTGCGCGTTTTGCCCGGCGGTGTAGCGCTCCCACCAGGCCAGGCGGTCGAGCAGCTTCTGGCCCACCTCCGGGGTTACCGCGCGGCGCGTGAGCATGTACTCGACGCCATGGATTTCCGGGGTCTCGGACAAGATGGCGGTGCCGCCGTGGCGCACCAGGATGTCCATCGCCGCGCCCAGCGCCGGATTGGCGCTGATGCCTGAGAAGCCGTCCGAGCCGCCGCACTCCAGGCCGATCTTCAGGTGGCTGGCCGGCACCGGCTGGCGCACCGCGGCGTTGGCTTCGGGCAGCATTTCCTCGATGGCGCGGATGCCCGCCTGGATGGTGGCGAGCGTGCCGCCGACTTCCTGCATGACCATGGTGCGCACGTGGCTGCCGGGCACCAGGCCCTGCGATTCCACCAGCGCCGCCACCTGGTTGCGCTCGCAGCCCAGTCCGACGATCAGCACGCCGGCCAGGTTGGGGTGGCGCGCATAGCCCGCCAGCGTGCGGCGCAGCACGTCGAAGTGTTCGCTGGGCGACGACATGCCGCAGCCGCTGCTCTGCGCGAAGGCCGCCACGCCGTCCACGTTGGGATAGGCCGCCATGCGCTGCGGCGTGAAATGGTCGGCGATATGCCGGATCACCGTGGCCGAGCAGTTCACCGAAGACAGGATGCCGATGAAATTGCGCGTGCCCACGCGGCCGTCGGGCCGCACGAAGCCCATGAAGGTGGCGCGCTCGGCCTCGGGCACGTAATCCACCGGCCGCACGTCCTCGCAGAAGGCCGGGTCGCGGTAGAAGTCCACCAGCGCCAGGTTGTGCGAATGCACGTGGTCGCCGGCCTCGATATCGCGCGCGGCCACGCCGATCACGGTATCGAACTTGCGTATCTGCGTGCCCTTGGCGATCGCGCAGGCGGCGATCTTGTGCCCGGCCGGCACCTGGGCGCGCACGCGCAGTCCCAGCCCGGGCAGGCTCTGGCCAAGCGCGAGCGCATCGCGGGCAATCAGCACGTTGTCGTTCGCGTGCAGGCGGATCAGGCAGCCGGGGGCTGCGGGCGTGGCGGGCGTGGCGGGCGTGGCGGGGGCGGCAGTGTTCACGGGGCGGTCAACCTTGTTGCAGCAGTTCTTTGAGCTTGAGGCGCTGGATCAGGTGGGTCTCCTGTTCGTACACCGTGCTGACGTAGCGCTTGTATTCCGGGCCGTCCAGGTACATCACGGGCGCGTCGATGCGCGCCGCCACCTGCTGGAATTCCTTGCTGGCCACGGCCTGGCGGAACGCATCGCGCAGCGTCTTCTCGATGGCCGGGTCCAGTCCCACCGGCGCGCCGATGCCGTTGGGCGCTTCCACCACCACGTTGTAGCCAAGCTCCTTGAGCGTGGGCGTGTCCTTGAAGCGGGGCGTGCGCTGGGCACCCCAGGTGGCCAGCAGGCGCAGCTTGCCGGCTTCCACGTGCGGCGCCCACGAGCTGGAATCGGCCAGCAGGTCGACCTGCCCGGCCAGCACATCCTGCAGGGCCTGCGCGCCACCCTTGTAGGCGATCGCATTGAAACGGATGCCCGCGGCCTGCGCGAACTCTTCCATGCCCACGTGGGTGGCGCCGCCGATGCCGGCATGCGCGTAGGTGAGCTTGCCGGGGTGCGCCTTGGCCTCGGCCACGACTTCGCCGAGCGACTTGAAGCGCGAACCCGCCGGCACCGCGATGCCGAAGGTCTGGCCGGAGGTGCGCGCCAGGTAGGTCAGCTCGCTGCGCGGGTCCATCTGCAGCATGCCGAGCTGCGAGAAGCGCGTCACCGAGATCGGCACCTGGCCGATGGTGTAGCCGT
Source organism: Cupriavidus sp. 05T41 (assembly GCF_056396525.1). Taxonomy (NCBI): domain Bacteria; kingdom Pseudomonadati; phylum Pseudomonadota; class Betaproteobacteria; order Burkholderiales; family Burkholderiaceae; genus Cupriavidus; species Cupriavidus sp. 05T41. The sequence goes on along the minus strand of NZ_JBFTLQ010000018.1, from coordinate 13,377 downwards.
CCGGCTTCGCGCGCGCCAGTGCCTTGGTGCCGATCATGCCCGAGGCGCCGGCGCGGTTCTCCACCACGATCGACTGCTTGAGCACGACCGAAGCCACCTGGCACAGCGCGCGCATGGACTGGTCGGCCGTGCCGCCCACGGGCCACGGGCAGATGAAGGTGATCGGCCGCTCCGGGTACGCGGCGGCCCGGGCCAGGGCCGGCAGCAGCAGGCCGGCGCCCGAGACCGAGGCAGCGGTGGCAGCGGCGCCGCCGATGAGCAGGCGGCGGCGTCCGGGATTGAAGCCGTGGGGTGCGGTCATGTGTCGTCCTCGCAGGTCGTTATAGGTGTCGTGGGCCGGATGGATCGCGCAGCAACGGTTGCGCATCGGCGAGGCCCGATTGTGGGGGTCCGCTTCATAACAATCCAATCAAAGATCGGAATGGCTTCATAACCTGAAAGTTAAGTAGAATCGGTCCATGCCCCAGATCGACCGCGCCCTGCGCTCCAATATCAAGCTGCGCCACCTGCAACTGGTGGTGGCGCTGGACGAGTTCCGCCACCTCGGTCACACCGCCGACTTCCTCTCGGTGAGCCAGCCGGCGGTGTCCAAGATGCTCACCGAAGTGGAGAAGACGCTCGGCCTCACGCTGTTCACGCGTTCCACGCGCGGCACCGAGCCCACGCCGGCGGGCGCATCGCTGGTGCGCTTTGCCCGCTCGGTGCTGGCGCAATACGAGCGCACGCGCGACGAGATCGCCGCGGAGGCCAGCGGCGCCGCCGGCCGCACGCGCGTGGGATCGATGGGCGCCGCGCTGCCGGTGCTGCTGGCGCAGGCCGTGAGCCTGCTCAAGCAGCGCTCGGCACAGGCCACCGTGCTGGTCGAAGAGGGCGACCTGCCGCACCTGCTGCCCAAGCTGCGCCTGAGCGAGCTGGACCTGATCGTGGGCCGGCTCGAGCCTGGCTACGCGGCGCCCGACCTGCTCACCGAAGCGCTCTACAACGAGCCCATGGTGGCGGTGGTACGCAAGGGTCACGCGCTGGCGCGCAAGCGGCGTCCGGGCTGGCCGGACCTGGCCGGCGTGCCGTGCGTGGTGCCGCCGCCGTGGGCATCGCTGCGCGTCAAGATCGAGCAGGAGTTCTACCGCCATGGGCTGCAGCCGCCCACCGACCTGATCGAATCCTCGTCCTACCTGGCCATCAGCACCTTCGTCGGCCAGGGCGAGGCGGTGGGCTTCCTCGCCCGCTCCGTGGCGCGGCAGCTCGAGCGCGAGGAGCGCGTCCACGTCCTGGCCATGGACCTGTCGCTGGAACTGCCGCCGGTCGGCGTGATCACGCTGCGCGAAGGCCGGCCCACGCCCAGCAGCGTCCAGCTGGTGGCGTGCCTGCGCGCGGCCGCGGCGCAACTTGCCGCCTGATATCGCGGCCTCGATAGTCGCCTGCTTCGCGCCTCGCGCGGGCGAATCCGGCCGGACCCGATCGTTCGCCACCCCCTTGCGCGGCGGGCGGAATTGGCTGGCCGGGCGGTTTCCGGAGATTGCGCCGGCGCCACGGATGAGCGCACGGCGGCGAGACTAAGGCTGGCTCGCGGGCGGCCTGACGAACTTGAGCGTCATGCGGTCCGATTCACCGATGGCCTGGAAGGCCGCGCGGTCGCGATCGCCGCCGCGCAAGGTGGGCGGCAGCGACCACACACCGTCGGGGTGGTCGTGGTCGTCGCGCGGGTTGGCGTTGATCTCGCTGCGGCCGGCCAGGGCGAAGCCCGCCGCGCGCGCGTGGTCGATCACGAAATCCTCGGTGACATAGCCGGTGGCGATCATCTGCTCCAGCGACGTGCCCGGCGGGGCGCGGTGCTCCTCCACGCCCAGCACGCCGCCGGGCTTGAGCACCGCATGGAAGGCGCGCAGGCTCTCGTCCAGGTGGCCATCCTTGATCCAGTTGTGGATATTGCGGAAGGTCAGTACCAGGTCGGCGCTGCCGGCCGGGGCGAAATCGCCGGCACTGCGCAGCGGCAGCGTGCCGACCACCACCTTGTCGTAGCTGGCCGGATCGCGCGCCAGCTTTTGCGCGAAGTTCGCCCTCGATTTCATGCTTTCCTCGCTGGCCGGCCCCACCGCGTAGTGCGCGGCGTACAGCTTGCCGTGTTCGCGCAGCGTGGGCGCCAGGATTTCCGTGTACCAGCCGCCACCCGGTGCGATCTCCACCACCGTCTGGCCTGGCTGCAGGCCAAAAAAGCGCAGCGTCTCGCGCGGATGCCGCCAGGCGTCGCGCGCTTTATTGGCCGCGCTGCGCTGCGGGCCGGCAATGGCCGCGGCCAGCGCGGCATCGCCGCCCGCGGCCCCGACGCTGCGGGCGGCACCGGCCGCCAGGCCGAGCGCGGCGGCGCACGCCAGCAGCACGGCTTTGCGCGCCGGGATGTGCAGTGAAGACATCTGGATCATGGTGTTCCTTGTCTGAGGCAGGGCGCGGCGGCGGCCGCGCGGCGTGCTGAAGTGCATCATCGCACACGATTCCGGACGCGGTGCTGCATCGTGTCAAGCATGCATAAGTGTCTTTTGGATCACCGCAAAGCAGGGCGGGCAGCGCGAAGGCGCGCGAAAAACGCCGGTGCGGACGCCCCGAAACCCGCATAAGACCATGTTATCGGGCATGAATTGGCACGCGGCCTGCGTTTTCTCCTAAAATCCGCTATCTTTCTCACTTTTGAGTCGGCGTGTCTTCCAGCCTTCGGACCGGAGCCGCCTTGTTGAACGCAACCGGCAAGCTTTCGCCCGCCATTGGCACGAGGCCCTTCGACGCCGGCGCTACAAAGCGCTCTCCAGCGCCTTTTTCATGAGCAATCTCAACCAGCAAAGCATCCTCTCCGTCCACCACTGGACCGACACGCTCTTCAGCTTCACCTGCACCCGCGATCCTGGCTTCCGCTTCGAGAACGGCCAGTTCGCCATGGTGGGCCTGGAGGTCAACGGCCGCCCGCTGCTGCGCGCCTACAGCATCGCCAGCGCCAACTACGAGGAAACGCTGGAATTCTTCAGCATCAAGGTGCCTGACGGCCCGCTGACCTCGCGCCTGCAGCACCTGCGCGAAGGCGACCAGATCTTCGTCGGCAAGAAGCCCACCGGCACGCTGCTGGTCGACAACCTGCTGCCTGGCAAGACCCTGTGGCTGCTGGCCACCGGCACCGGCCTGGCCCCGTTCCTGTCGATCATCCGCGACCCGGAAGTGTACGAGCGCTACGACAAGATCGTGCTGACCCACACCTGCCGCTTCGTCGAGGAACTGGCTTACCGCGAACTGATCCAGGAGCACCTGCCGCAGCATGAATACCTGGGCGAACTGGTGCGCGACAAGCTGGTGTATTTCCCCACCGTGACCCGCGAGGAATTCGACAACCAGGGCCGCATCACCGACCTGATCGCCTCGGGCGAACTGTTCGAGCGCCTGGATGTGCCCTCGTTCTCGCTCGAGAACGACCGCATCATGCTGTGCGGCAGCCCCGACATGCTCAAGGATGTGCGCAACATCCTGGTCGAGCAGCACTTCGTCGAAGGCAATATGAACCACCCGGGCCACTTTGTGCTGGAAAAGGCCTTCGTCGGCTGAGCCTGCCGCTCACACCTGATACGACGGGCGACAGGGATGTCGCCCTCGCTTCCCGGCGGGGTTTTTCCCGGCGGCTAGGCCTGCTGGCGGGACATCACCCAGAAGTGCATGCCCAGGGTGGTCAGGAAGACCCCCGCCAGTTGCATCCATCCCGAGTCCGCTCCCAGCGCCAGGCATAGTCCCGCCGCGCCTGCGGCCGCGCCTGCGCGCCCGCGCCAGGCGCCGCGCCGCACGCCATGTCCCGCGCACGCCGGACCACCCGCTTCGTCAGCCGGTACGGGGCCTGCCGCCCCTTGCGCGATCGCGCTCGCTTGTTCCGTCGTTCGTTCCATTGCCTTGCTTCCCCGCTTTGCCGGCAAGGCCGTCATGCCTCGCGCCCGGCAGGCTACCGCGCGCCTGAGCGCCGGCGCAAAGAAGGAAACTGCCCATCGATATGCGCCCACCGGCTTTGGGCGCCCTGGCGTGAACCGCATATTCACTTGCGTTCTTATTCGTTAAGAACCGCGCAGGCGCGGCGTATGTTCACGGCTTGTCCGCGCGGACCGGGCCCATCGCCCATGCCGCCGCATCCCGAACCAGGAACAGGAGTCTTCGATGAGCGTGGAAATCATTGGCATGATCCAGACCCAGAAGCAGTCGGAGATCCATCCGGCCAGCGGGCCGGTGGTGGATCGCGACTATGTGCGAGCCTTCGCGCAGGCGCACGAACAGGCCGGCTTCGACCGCGTGCTGGTGCCACATCACTCCACCGGGCCCTCGGCCACGCTCACCATTTCCTACGCGGCGGCCGTGACCGAGCGCGTGCATTTCATGCTGGCGCACCGGCCCGGCTTTACCGCGCCCACGCTGGCGGCGCGGCAGATCGCCTCGCTCGACCAGTTCAGCGGCGGCCGGCTCGGCGTGCATTTCATCTCCGGCGGCTCGGACTCGGAGCAGCAGCGCGACGGCGATTTCCTCAGCCATGACGAGCGCTACGCGCGCACCGATGAGTACCTCGGCATCCTGCGCCGCATCTGGACCGAGGACAAACCGTTCGATCATGAAGGCAGGTACTACCGCTTCACGCAGGGCTTCTCGGAGGTCAAGCCAGCGCAGCGCCCGCATGTGCCGGTCTTCTTCGGCGGCGCCTCGGACGCCGCCATCGAGGTCGCCGGGCGTCATGCCGATGTCTACGCGCTGTGGGGCGAATCGCTGGACCAGGTGCGCGACATCACCACGCGCGTGCGTGCCCAGGCCGCGCAGAACGGCCGGCAGGTGCGTTTCTCGGTCTCGTTCCGCCCGATCCTGGCGCAGACCGAAGCGCTGGCCTGGGAGCGCGCCGAGCGCATCCTCGCGCAGACGCGCAGCCTGCGCGACGCGGCGGGCCTGGGGCAGGGCGGCCCGCAGCAAAGCGAAGGCGCGCGCCGCCTGCTGGCCGCGGCCGGGCAGGGCCCGCGCGTGGACAAGCGCCTGTGGACCGAGATCGCGAAGCTGACCGGCGCACGCTCCAACTCGACCGCGCTGGTCGGCACGCCCGAACAGGTGGCCGATGCGCTGCTGGACTACTACGACCTTGGCGTCACCACCTTCCTGATCCGCGGCTTCGATCCGCTGGAAGACGCGGTGGACTACGGCCGCGAGCTGATCCCGCGCGTGCGCGAACTGGTGGCGCAGCGCGAGGCGGCAACCGGCGCCGGGCGCCGCGCGGCGTGACGACGACAGGCATATGACGAACCGCAACATGACGGCATCCAGAAGACAATTCCTGCGCCTGGGCGCGGCGGCGGGCGTGGCAGTGGCAAGCGGCACGCTGCCGCTGGCCGCGGCGGCGCAGGCGCGTCCCGTGCTCAAGGCCGGCGACCAGAAGGGCGGCCTGCGCGCCTTGCTGGAGAGCGCGGGCGAACTGAAGAACCTGTCCTACGACATCCAGTGGACGGAGTTTCCCGCCGCCGCGCCACTGGCCGAAGCGCTCAACGCCGGCGCGGTGGATTGCGGCCCCATCGGCGACGCGCCGGTCATCTTCGCGCTGGCCGCGGGCACGCCCATCAAGATCATCGGCGCCAACCGCTCGGACCCGTTCGGCACCGCCGTCCTGGTGCGCGCGGATTCGCCCCTGAAGACCGCGGCGGACCTGCGCGGCAAGAACATCGGCACCAACCGCGGCTCCATCGGCCACTTCGTCACGCTCAAGGCGCTCGCATCGGCGGGGCTCAAGCCGGAGGACGCCAACCTGCGCTTCCTGCCGCCGGCGGACGCCAAGCTGGCGCTGGTCAACGGCTCGATCGATGCCTGGGCCACGTGGGAGCCTTACACCGCGCTGGCCGAGACCAGCGGGCACGCGCGCGTGCTGGTCAACGGCCGCGGCCTGTGGTCGGGCCTGAGCTACCTGGCCGCCACCGACAGCGCGCTGGCTGCCAGGCGCGAAGTGCTGCGCGACTTCCTGCAGCGCGCGGCGCGCGCGCAGGCGTGGTCCTACCAGCATGTGGATGGCTTCTCCGCGGCGCTGGCGCGCATCATCGGCATCCCGCCCGAAGCGGCACGGCTGCAGTTCGAGCGGCGCCGCACGCAGTGGCGCAATATCGATGCCACGCTGATCGCGGAGCAGCAGCGCACGGCGGATTTCTACCTGAAGGCGGGTTTGCTCCGGCAGCGGCTGGATGTGCGCACCACCTTCGATACGGGCTTCCCGCTGGCCGCCCAGGCGGCGGCGTAGCCAGCCGCCGGCCCGGCGCTCAGAGCGGCAGGACGGGTTCGGGCGCCAGCGCGCACACCACCCGGTTGCGGCCACTGCGCTTGGCTTCGTAGAGTGCTTCGTCGGCGCGCCCGTAGGCGTGCTCGAAGCTGGTGCCGCGCGGGTTCCAGCTCACGCCGAAGCTCGCCGTCACCTGCAGCCCGGGCGCCTCGGCAAAGACACAGGCCGCAATGCGCAGGCGGATGCGGTCGGCCAGTTCCATCGCGGCGGCGAGCGAGCGCGCCGGCAGCAAGGCCGCGAACTCCTCGCCGCCCATGCGCCCGACGGTGCCCGCATCCAGTACGGCCTGCGCCAGGCAGTCGGTGATGCCGCGGATCACCGCGTCGCCCACCGGGTGGCCGAGTGTGTCGTTGACCCGCTTGAAGTGGTCGATGTCCAGCACGATCAGCGCCATGCTGCCGCCGGCCAGGACCATGCCGGCCTGCTCGATCACCGCGCCGCGGTTGAGCGCGCCGGTGAGGGTGTCGCGCGTGGCGCGGAACGCAAGCTCGCGCGCCAGCTCCTGCAGGCGCTGGTTGAGCCGGTTCATTTCCAGTTCCTCGCGGTCGCTGCGCCGGATCAGGCGCCGCGTCTCGCGCATCAGCCGCTCGTAGTGGCCAATCAGCTCGCCAAGCGTGCGGCGGTACGCCTCGGCGCTGGCGCGCGGGTCGCCGAAGACCGCGCGCGCCCCGGCCAGGGCGCTGTTCTCCGACTCGAAAAGATCAGGCTCGGACATCGGCGGATCGGCGCGTATCAGCCTGCGGTGGTGGCGTGGTCGATGAACTCGATGGCAGGGAAATCGGCGTGCAGCTCCTGCCCGAACTCCAGGATGGTGTCGTCGTCGACGTCGTGGTACCAGTTCACGATCACGTGGTTGCCCTTGTCGGCGGCGTCGTTCATGGCGTCGAACATGCTGAACAGCACCTTGGTGCTGGAGCTGTTGAAGTAGGTCAGCGCCACATGCGCGGTGACCTCGGTGTCCTCGCAGGCGGCCAGGTACTTGCGCAGGCGCACGATCACATCGCCGTAGAACACGGCGGCGTTCTCGGGATAGGACTCGCCCTTGAGCGACAGCGTATGCCGCGCGAAGTCGAGATTCACCTCGGGCGAGGAGGGGGTTGCGGCGATGAACAGGTTTTCCATGACGTTCTTTTCTCGTCCTGCTCAGATCGTGGCGACCAGGTGGAACATGGTCGAAGCCGGATCGGCGTCGATCGGCTGGAAGTTGTACTCCAGGGGCGCGCTGGCGTCGCGCGCCACGGTCAGGAAGCCCAGGCCGGCGCCCTTGCTTCCCTCGGGTGCCTCGGCCCGCATGGTCTCCTTGTAGGCCTGCTTGATCTGGTCCAGCGTCATCGTGCGCAGCGGCTCCAGCGCGGCGCGCAGCTGTGCCACGCGCGAGATCGCCACGGGGTTGGAGCACATCAGGCGGTAGCGCTCGTCGATCATGCTGATGCACACCGAGCCGTGGCGCAGCTGGTTGGTGTCCTGCGTGGGTGGCGTCAGCGCGTCAGACGAGTAATGGACGATGTTCTGCGCCATCTCCACGAACGACGAGAACAGCTTGCGCCGCGTGCCGTTGTCCACGCCGCTGACCGCCAGCTGAAGCCGCACCGCGTCCGACATGGCAGCGATGATGTTCTGGGAGAAATAGCCCACGTAGTAGAAGATCACGTTGCGTTCCCGGGCCATTTCGAAGAAGGCCCCGTATTCATGGTCAATCGAAGTACCGCTCATCGGCGTTGTCATCGACGTTGTCATCGGCGTTGTTGTCAGGCCCCGCCACGCATTCCCGGCTATTGAACGCGGAAGCAGAAGAAGGTGAGGTCGTCGCGGCGGCTCTGCTGGCCTTGCCAGGCGCCGTACTGCGCCAGCACGGCCTGGTTGATGCGCGCGGCCGGCTCGAGCCGGGCGGCCCGCACCGCCTCGCGGATACGGCGCTTGCCGAAGGCGATCTCCTTGGGCCCGCCGATCTGGTCGACCAGCCCGTCGGTGGTCACGAACACCAGGCTGCCCGGCGCGGTCTGCACGGTGCGGTTGCGCCATGCGAAATCCATGCCGGTGTCGACATAGCCCGCGCCCATGCGCTCGCCGTCCACCATCTCGCCGTCGTCGTCGCCCGCATGCAGCACGAACAGGGAGCTCTTCGCCCCCGCGAAGGACAGCCGCCGGCTGGCGTTGTCGAACCAGAAGAAGGCCGCGTCCAGGCCGTCATTGGATTCAGGCGTATCGCCGTTGCATTCCACCTGGCCGAGCATCTGCTTGATGCCGCGGTTGACCGCCATCAGCAGCGCGCCGGGGTCGCGCGGGCCGCGCTGCTCGATCGCCTGCGTCAGGATGGACGAGGCGATCAGCGTCATGAAGGCGCCCGGCACGCCGTGCCCGGTGCAATCCGCCAGGGCCGCGAACCAGCCGTCCTCGAATGCCGCGAAGTGATAGAAATCCCCGCCCACCACGTCGCGCGGCTCCCACACCAGCCCGGCATCGCCGAGCGTGCGGGCCATGGCCTCGCGCGAGGGCCGCAGCATCGAGCGCTGGATGATGCTGGCGTAGTCGATGCTGTGCATGATCTGGCGGTTCTTCTCCGCCTGCATGTCGGCCACCACCCGCATCAGCTGCAGGCCACGCCCGAGGCCGAGGAAATGGCCGTCGCGCGCGATGATGAAGCCGTCCGCGAGCGCCTTTTCACCGTATTCCACCGCCTTGAAGGTGAGCGCCTCGATGCTCATGGCCGCGTCCACCACGAGCGGCTCCTTGTCCATGAAGGCGATGCAGCTCTTGCGGTTGTACAGTTCCCGGTGATAGGGCTTGCTCATCTGCGACATGAAGATCGCGCGGTTGATCAGCCCGATCGGCCTGTCATCCTCGGTCACCGGCAGGCTGTCCAGGTCGCGGTGCTTGCCGAAGACATCCAGGACGTCCTGGTTGGTCTGCTCCGTGGTCACGGATGGCGTGGCGGCGCACAGATCCTCCGCGCAAGGCTGCCGGAAGCGGGCACGCCCTGCACGGGTTTCAACCCCACTGGAACCGGCCGGAACGTCAGACATCGCCAGGGAATCCGGATGATTTGGAAACCGCCGATTCTAGGAGTGGCGTATGTCGGCTTTGTGACGGTTTGAAGAAAAGAGGGGATTTACGGGGGTATTTCAAGAAGGACCGCTCCGGCCGCCGACACGCGCCGGCACGCGCCGGCCCGCTGCGACGGGCTCGCGCGGCGGAGTGGCGGGCGCGCCTTCAGAGGCCGAGCTGCCGCGCGGCCAGGTCCTTCATGATCTCCTCGGCGCCGCCGCCGATCATCATCACCTTGACCTCGCGATACAGGCGCTCCACCCGGCTGCCGCGCATATAGCCCATGCCGCCGAGCAACTGGACTGCGCGGTCGGCGCAGAACTGGAAGGTCTGCGTGGCGAGGTTCTTCGCCATGGCGATCTGCGCCACCGGCGCCGCGCCGTCGTCGAGCCGGCTGGCCAGGTCGTCCAGCATGGCGCGCGTCGATTCGATACGGGTGGCCATATCGATGAACTGGTGCCGCACCACCTGGTGTTCCACCAGCCGTTTGCCGAACGTCTGCCGCTCGCGCGCCCACGCCAGCGCGTCGTGGAAGCAGACCTGCGCGTAGCCGCAAGCCGCCGCCGCGAGCGCCAGGCGCTCATGATTGAAGTTCTTCATGATCGCGGCAAAGCCCTTGCCTTCCTCGCCGATCAGGTTCTCCGCCGGCACCCGGCAGTCTTCGAAGAACAGCTGCGCGGTGTCGGAAGCCCACCAGCCCATCTTCTTGAGCGGCGTGCGCGTGAAGCCCGGGGTATCGCGCTCGATCAGCAGCAGCGAAACACCCCTGGCATCCGGGCCGCCGGTGCGCACCGCCACGGTGAAATAGTCGGCCCGCATGCCCGAGGTGATGTACAGCTTGGTGCCGTTCACCACGTAGTGATCCCCGTCGCGCCTTGCGGTGGTGGCCAGGTGCGCGACGTCGGAGCCCGCCGCGGGTTCGCTGATGGCGAGCGCGGAGATCTTCTCGCCCGCGAGGATCTGCGGCAGGACCCTGGCCTTGAGCGCTTCGCTGCCGGCCGCGGCGATCGGCGGCGCGCCGATCGTGTGCGAGAACAGCCCCGACGCGATGCCGCCGGAGCCGCCCCAGGCGCGCTCCTCGAACAGGATCATGCGATAGAACGCGTCGCAGGGCGCGCCGCCATAGGCCTCGGGAAAGCCGGGTTGCAGCAGGCCCGCCTCGGCGGCCTTGCGGTAGAGCTCGCGCGGAAAGCTCTCGGCCTCGTCCCAGGCCTCGGCATTGGGCGCGACTTCCTTGTCGAAGAAGCGCCGCACGGAGGCGCGGAAGGCCTCGTGCTCGGCGGTGTAGTAACGGGGGTTCGGCGGCTGCAGGATCATATCGTGGCTGGGCATCTCATTGTGCGGACGGGTCCAGGCATTGCGGTGCCTGGTAGAGCGGAAAGCCGTCGAACGGCACCGAGCGCCGGTGCTCGGGCAGCGGCCAGGTGTGCTTGGCATTGGGCACGCCGCCATCCACGCGCAGCGTCGATCCCGTGATGAAGGCCGCCGCCGGCGAGAGCAGGAATACCACGGCGGCCGAGACCTCCGCCTCGGTGCCCAGGCGCTGCAGGGGGACCTTGCGCCCGAGTTGCCGGATTTTCTGCTGGAACGCCTCGGGGTAGGTATCGAAGCCGGAAGAGGCGATCCAGCCGGGCGCCACCGCATTGACGCGCACCCCCGACGCCGCCCATTCGCACGCGGCCGTCTCGGTGAACGACAACATGCCGGCGCGCGCCGCGCCGGAGTGCCCGAGGCCCGGCATGCCGTTCCACATGTCGGCGATGATGTTGACGATGGCGCCGCCGTTGGCCTCCATCCATTGCGTGAAGCATTCGCGCGCGACCAGGAAGCCGCCTGTCAGGTTGTTGCGCACCACGGCTTCCCAGCCCTTGAGGCTGATATCGCGCAGGGCCGACGGATACTGGCCCCCGGCATTGTTGAAGAGGCCGTCGATGCGGCCATGTGCCGCCAGCGCCGCGGCCACGGTGTCGCGCACCTGGGCTTCATCGCGGATGTCGCAGGCGTGCACGCTGACCCGGCCGGTAGCATCCGGCTGCGCGGCGACGATCTCCGCGCGCACCTGCTCCAGCTTCTCGAGCTTGCGCCCGGCCAGCGCCAGCCGGCAGCCGAGACTGGCCAGTTCGTGCGCCGTGCAGCGGCCGATGCCGCTGCCGCCACCGGTGATCAGCACCGTCTGCCCGGCGAACAGGTCCCGGTGGAATACGGATCGGTATTGCATGCCTTGTCCTTTCGGTTGGATTCGCGATGGATGTCGTTCAGCCGGCGCTCAGTCCCAGCCGCTTGACCAGCTTGCCCTGGCTCTCGAAGCGCTGGCGCGCGAACGCCGTGTAGTCGGCGCTGTCGAGGTACGCCATTTCCTGGTCGAGCCGGTCGAGCAGCCTGGCCGTGGACGGCTCGTAGAGCGCGCTTTTGAAGGCGTCGTGCAGCACGCGCACCACCTGCGGGTCCATGTCGCGCGGGCCGGCGATGCCGAACGGGCCGGTCGAGACGATATCGATGCCGAGGTCGCGCAGCGTGGGCACGGCGGGCCAGTGGCGCGAACGCCGGGCCGTCCACAGCACCAGCCAGCGCGCCTTGCCGGCATCGACGTAGCTGCCGATGGTGCCCGCGGTGATGCCCAGGTCGATGTGCCCGCCGAGCGTCGCCGTGATGATCTCCGCCTCGCCCTTGTAGGGCACGTGGTTGAGCTGGATGCCCGCCTTCTGGCAGATCTCCTCCATCGTCACGTGCATGGTGCCGCCCGTGCCGGTGGTGCCGTAGCTGATCTTGCCGGGGCGCCGCCTGGCGTCCTCGACCAGGTCCTGCCAGGTCTTCCAGGGCGTTTCGCTGCGCGTGGCCACGCCGAGCGGATAGCCGCTGAGATGGATGATGTAGGTGAAGTCCTGGAGCGGGTCGAACTGCGTCTTCTGCAGGTGCGGCAGGCGGAAGACCGGCTCCGGCATCACGGTGAGCGTATAGCCGTCGGGGCGGGCGCGCGCCACCAGGTTCGCGCCGAGCAGCCCGGACGCGCCCGGGCGGTTTTCGACGATCACGGGCTTGCCCAGGGTCTTGCCCGCGCTTTCCGCCAGGGCGCGGATGACGGTGTCGGTGGCGCCGCCCGCGCCGAAGGGCACGGTGAGCGTGACCGGCTGGGCCGGGAATGCGGCCGCTGCCGCGTGCCGCGAGAGCGCCGGCAGGGCAGTGCCGAGCGCCAGCGTCAACATGGTCTGGCGGCGTTTGCGATCGAAGGCTGCTGGTTTCATCGGTGTCTCCGTCTTGATTTTGTGGTTCCGATCAGCGAGGTACTGCGCGCGGTTTCAGTCGTGGTGCTCCTGGAGAACGAGTGCGTCGAGCGCCACCGCGCCGTGGCCCGCCGCCTTGACCAGCAGCGGGTTGATCTCCAGCTCCGAGAGCGTGTCGCCCAGCGCGAGGGCGGCATCGGAAACCGCGGCGATCGCGCGCGCCGCCGCCTCGACGTCGGCGGGTGGGCGGTTGCGGTAGCCGGTCATGAGCCGATAGCCGCGCAGCTCGGCGAGCATCGCGTGCGCGATCTCCTGGTCCACCGGCAGCAGGCGGTGCGACACATCCTGGAACACCTCCGTGAAGATGCCACCCAGGCCGACCGTCATCGCAAGCCCGAACACGGGGTCGCGCGTGACGCCGACGATCAGCTCGCACTCGCCGGCTTCCATCTTCTGCACCAGCACGCCGCGCAGCTCCGCCGCGGGCGCGGCCCGGCTCGCGGCCGCCGCAATCTCCCCGGCAGCCGCGCGGACCGATGCGGCGTCCGCGAGGTGCAGGCGCACGCCGCCCACCTCGGTCTTGTGCGGGATATCGGGGCTCAGGATCTTGACCACCACCGGGTAGCCAAGCGCCTCCGCGGCGTCCGCGGCCGCCGCGGGCGTGGTGGCCGCGCGCACGTCGCCGACCGGCACGCCATGGGCGCCGAGGTATTGTTTCGCCTCGTACTCGTCCATGCGCGCGCACGACGGCGCGGGCGCCGGCAGCGTGCGCGCCTGGCCGCGCGCGGCACGCAGCGC